>DASYAX010000129.1:0-14204 GCA_036501045.1 Bryobacteraceae bacterium | reverse complement strand
ACGCAGCGGAAAACTCCGGCGACGGATGGCTATGATGCCGTGCAGCTTGGACTGCTCGAATACGCCAAGAAGCTGAACAAGCCGCTGACCAAGCACTTGGCGAAGGCGGGCGCCGAAGGCGTGCGCTTCCTGCACGAATTTCATTTGGGGCAGGGAACCGGAGATCTGAAGCAAGGCGATCGCGTCCTGGCGGACGAGTTCAAGCCCAAGGACGTGGTGGATGTAATTGGCACCAGCAAGGGTAAGGGTTTCGCGGGCGTGGTCAAGCGGCATCATTTCCGCGGTGGTCCGGCGAGTCACGGTTCGATGTTTCATCGCGCGCCGGGATCGATCGGCGCTTCGAGTTTCCCATCGCGCGTCTTCCCCGGCATGAAGATGGGCGGCCGCATGGGTACCGATCAGGTGACGGTTCGCAATCTTGAAATCGTGAGCGTGGATGCCGAGGACAACGTGATCGCGGTAAAGGGCGCCATTCCCGGGCCGAACGGCGGCTACGTGATGGTGCGGCGGGCGAAGCGCTCGGGAGCGCGTTAAAGACAGGCTAGGAAAAGTAAAAATGCCGAGTGTAAACATTGTGGATCTGAACAACGCCTCCGTGGGCTCGATCGAGCTTTCGGACGTGGTGTTTGGCGCCGAAGTGAACGAAGCGCTGCTGTATGAAGCGGTGCGGCAATATACTGCCGCCCGGCGCTCCGGTACCGCTGCCACCAAGACCCGCCATGAAGTGTCGGGTTCGGGTAAAAAGCTTTGGAAACAGAAAGGCACCGGGCGCGCCCGCATGGGTTCCATCCGTTCGCCGCTGTGGCGTCATGGCGGCACCACGCACGGACCGCAGCCGCGAAGCTATGAGTACAAGCTGCCGCGCAAGATGGTGCTGGGAGCCTTGCGCTCGGCGCTATCGGCGAAGCTGCGCGATGGCGAGTTGCGCATCGTCCGCGCCTTCGATCTGACAGACCACAAAACGAAAAATATGGCGGGCGTCCTGGGCCAGCTCGAAGCGAAGAAGACCGTCCTGCTGGTCGAGGCAGGCGCAAACGAACATCTGACGCGCGCCTCGCGTAACCTGCAGGGCGTAAAACTGGTGCTTCCCAAAGAGGTCAGCGTTTACGATCTGCTTAAGTATCAAGAAGTCCTGTTGAGCGAAGCCGCCGCCAGGAAGTTATCGGAGGCGCTCGCGTAATGAACGTTTACGATGTGATTCGCCGCCCGCTCATCACCGAGAAAGGGCATCTGAAGCGTGAAGCCGAGCGCACCCTGTGCTTTGAAGTGCACGTGGACGCCAACAAGATTGAAATCAAGCAGGCAGTCGAGATGGTGTTCAAGGTCAAAGTGGACGATGTGCGCACCAGCGTCTATAGCGGCAAGCTTCGCCGGCGCGGCCGCTTTACCGGCTATGCCTCGGATTGGAAAAAGGCGTACGTCCGGCTGGCCGAAGGACAGAAAATTCCCGAGTACGCGGAGATCTAGTGGAGAAAGCAGCAGCTCATGCCAATTAAGAGTTTTCGTCCCACCACGCCGACGCGGCGCTTTCAAACCTACGTCACCCGTGAAGACATCACGAAGGACCGGCCTGAGAAATCGCTGGTCGAGGGTAAGAAGCGCACCGGCGGCCGCGACGCGCGCGGTTTGATCAGCAGCCGTTTTCGCGGCGGCGGCGCGAAGCAAGCCTATCGCATCATCGATTTCAAACGCGACAAATTTGCGGTCGAAGCGCGGGTAGCCGCCATTGAATACGATCCGAATCGCTCGGCCCGTATCGCGCTGCTGCATTACAAAGACGGCGAAAAGCGCTACATTATTTGTCCGGTTGGGCTTGAAGTGGGCCGCATTGTAAGTTCGGGACCCGAAGTGGACATTCTGGTGGGCAATGCCTTGCCGCTGAAAAATATTCCGGCCGGCACGGTAGTACATAACATCGAGCTGCGGCCCGGTAAGGGCGGCCAGATGGCGCGCTCGGCGGGCACGCAGGCGCAATTGGTTTCAAAAGAGGCCGGCATCGCGCTGCTCAAGCTGCCTTCGGGCGAAATCCGGCGCGTGCAAGTGGAGTGCATGGCGACCGTCGGACAGGTGGGCAATGTCGAGCATGAGAATGTTTCGTTAGGCAAAGCGGGACGCTCGCGCTGGCTGGGACGCCGCCCGCATAATCGCGGCGTGACCATGAACCCGGTCGACCATCCGCATGGCGGTGGCGAGGGCAAAACCTCTGGTGGCCGCCATCCGGTGACCCCGTGGGGACAGCCGACGCGCGGCTTCAAAACGCGCAATAACAAACGAACCGACCGCTGGATCGTGACGAGAAAGGCGAAAAAGCGCTAATGAGTCGATCGCTGAAAAAAGGGCCGTTCACCGACGGCCATCTGCTGAAAAAAGTGGCCGATCTGGTTTCGAAAAGCCAGAAAACGGTCGTCAAAACTTGGTCGCGCCGCTCGACCGTCGTCCCCGATTTCATTGGGCAGACCATCGCGGTGCACAATGGCAGGAAATTTATTCCGGTCTACATCACCGAAAACATGGTAGGCCACAAATTGGGCGAGTTCTCGCCCACGCGCACCTTCAAAGGTCACGCGGCGAAGTCCACCGAAAAGGCGGCGAAGTGAGTATGGCGAATCAAACCGCATCGCTGGCAAAATCGGAAGCACGCTATTTACGGGTATCGCCGCAAAAGGCGCGGCTAGTCGTCGACATGATCCGCGGCCAATTGGCCGGTGACGCCATCAGTATTTTGAGCGCCGCCAACAAACGCATCGCGCCGGCGGTCGAAAAAGTTTTGCGCTCCGCCATCGCCAATGCGGAAAACAAGTCGCGCGACGTGGACGTCGACAAGCTGTTCGTCTCGGAGGCCTATGTGAACGAAGGACCGCGCCAGAAGCGGATCCGGCCCGCCCCCATGGGCCGCGCGTACCGCTATCAAAGGCGTACCGCGCACATTGTGGTGAAGCTCGGCGAGCGCGCCGATGTGGAAACGGGAGAGGAATAGACGATGGGTCAGAAAGTACATCCGTACGGCTTCCGCTTAGGGGTTACCAAAACCTGGCGTTCGCGCTGGTTTGCCAAGCAGGATTATTCGAAGCTGCTGCATGAAGATCTCGAGCTCAAGAACTCTCTGCTCGAGCGCTTGAAAGCGGCGGGCGTCAGTTCGATCGAGGTGGATCGTCCGGGCAACAAGCTGCGGATTACCATCCGCACGTCGCGCCCGGGCATTATCATCGGGCGCAAGGGCGCTGAGATTGAGAAGCTCAAAAGCGATCTCGCCAAGAAGACCAAGCGCGAAGTCTTCATCGACATTCAGGAAGTGCATCGCCCGGAGCTGGATGCGCAGTTGGTATCGGAATCGATCGGCCTGCAGCTTGAAAAGCGTGTGGCGTTCCGCCGCGCTATGCGCAAAGCGGTCGATTCGGCGCTGCGCTTCGGCTGCAAAGGGATTAAGGTGCGTGTTTCGGGGCGCCTGAATGGTGCCGAAATCGCGCGCAGCGAGTGGTATCTGCAAGGCCAGCTTCCGCTGCATACGCTGCGGGCCGATATCGATTATGGCTTCAGCCAAGCCTATACCACGTACGGCGTGATCGGCATCAAGGTTTGGATTTATAAAGGTGAAGTGCTCGAAGGCGGCAATCGCCGCAATTCGTTGCGCAATGAAGGAGAGCCGCGCCGTCGCCGTCGCGACGACCGGGAAATACGCCGTCCGGTGGCGGCTCCGGCGCCCGAAGTCAGCGGTCCCGCGGTACAGCAGCCTCCGGCTGAAATGCCGAAACCGGCGAGCGCGCCGATTATCCCGCCGATGTCCGTTCCCGTGACGCCCTCGTGGAAGCAGGAGCAGCCGAAATCGGGTGAGCCCGCCGCTGGCGGCGCGCCCGCGGCGGAAGAGAACAAGGAGTCGAACGAGTAACCGCTATGTTGATGCCGAAGAAGGTAAAGTTTCGCAAACAGCAGCGTGGCCGCATGACGGGCAAAGCCTGGCGCGGCTCGACGCTTTCGTTCGGCGAATTCGGTTTGAAGTCGCTGCGCTGCGGCTGGGTGACCAACCGCCAGATCGAAGCGGCTCGTATCGCCATGACGCGCTTTATCAAGCGCGGCGGCAAGGTCTGGATCAGAATATTCCCGGACAAGCCCATCACCAAAAAGCCGCCTGAGACTCGTATGGGTAAAGGCAAGGGAGCTCCGGAGGCTTGGGTGGCGGTAGTGCGGCCCGGCAAAGTGCTGTTTGAGATGGAAGGCGTAACGCTCGCGGTGGCTACCGAAGCCATGCGGCTCGCCGCCATGAAGCTATCGGTGCCAACGAAGTTTGTGGCCCGCAATCAGCCTGAAACGGCGAAGGTGGGTTAGCAAGATGATGAAGGCTGAAAAGATTCGCGGCATCGATACCGCCGACGTGCAGCGCCAGGTTCAGGATGCGCAGGAACAGTTGTTCCGGCTGCGCTTTCAGATGGGCATGGGGCAAAGCGAAGGTCTCAAGAAGTATCGCAATCTCAGGAAAGAGCGCGCTCGCATGCTGACCGTGCTTCGCGAAAGAGAGATCGGCGGCGAAACGCTGCCGGAACCGGTTACCGCGGCCCCCGCCTCGAGGAAAACGGCGGCGCCGAAGACGAAGCGCAGCTTGGCGGGCTTGTTCAGAAAAAAGAAATAGAGGACGGCAGGAAGAATCATGGCGGCAATACAGCAGACTGCGGAAAAAGTCGGTCACAAGAACGAAAAGGTGGGCGAAGTCATCTCGACCAAGATGGCCAAGACCATCGTTGTCGAGGTGACGCGCCGTACCGCTCATCCGGTCTACAAACGGATTGTGATGAAGCGCAAGAAATTCTATGCCCACGACGAAGAGCAGTCGGCGAAGCTGGGCGATGTGGTGCGCATTATCGAATGCCGTCCAGTCAGCCGCCTGAAGCGCTGGCAACTGGGTTCGGTCATCCGGCGCGCGGTACAGGTAGCGGTCGATCATCCGGCGTTGTCGGCCGATGCCGATACGCGGGTAAAGAAGACGCTGAAGAAGAAGTAAACGGGCGGCCGCTGGCGCCGCCGCGAAAAGGACTGAGGGAGAAACGTCATGATTGGAATGCGAACGATGCTGGAGGTCGCCGATAACAGCGGCGCGCGCAAGCTGCAATGCATCTTGCCGCGCGGCGGCGATCTCGGGCTTCGCGCGGGTTTGGGCGACATCATCACCGCGAGCGTGAAGGAAGCCGCGCCCGAATCCACCATCAAGAAGGGCAAAGTGGTGCGTTGCGTGGTGGTCCGCATGCGCAAGGAAACGCGCCGCAAAGACGGCACTTACATTCGCTTCGATTCGAACGCGGCGGTGCTGATCAATGAAGTCGGCGAGCCGGTTGGCACGCGCGTTTTCGGTCCCGTAGCTCGTGAATTACGCGACAAGCGCTTCATGAAAATCGTGTCGCTTGCGCCGGAGGTCATCTAGCCATGCCGAAGATCGCTTATCAACGCCGTCAGGAAAAAGGCGAGCGCCGGCCGGTTCGGCTCAAGATTAAAAAGGACGATGTAGTGCGCGTGATCGCCGGACGCGACAAGGGAAAGACCGGGAAGGTACTCGAGGTTGATCGTTTCGCGCGCAAGATTACCGTCGAAGGTGTGATGGTCGTCAAGCGCCATACTCGCCCGAATCCTTCGAAACAGATCAAGGGCGGTATCGCCGATAAACCGATGCCGATCGATATCTCGAACGTGATGGCGCTGACGGCGGGCGGCATTCCGACGCGCGTCGGCTACAAGCTAGAAACCCTGAGCGGAAAAGTACGGCGTACACGCGTTGCGCGCAAGGGCGGCGAGACGCTCGATAAGAAGTAGGAAGCGATGGCAAATAAGTCAGACAACAAGCCGGCCAAAGAAACCAAACCGGCAAAAGACGCCAAAGGCGGCGCGGAAAAGAAGCCGCGCGCTTCCCGCACAACGGAAGCGGCGGCGCCTCTCGAGAAAGCCGCCTCGCCAAAGGCCGCAAGCGGCGGCAAAGCGCGTCTGCGCGAGCATTATGCAAAGAGCGTGGTGGCCGCTCTCAAGAAAGATTTCGGTTATCAAAATCCGATGGCCGTCCCCAGACTCGAAAAAGTCTCGCTCAACATCGGTCTCGGCGAAGCCACCGGCAACAGCAAGCTCATGGATGGCGCGGTCAACGAACTGGCGGCCATCTCCGGCCAGAAACCGGTGGTGACCAAGGCCAAAAAGTCGATTGCGGCTTTCAAACTGCGCGAAGGAATGGCGATCGGCTGCATGGTCACCCTGCGCGGCGATCGTATGTATGAATTTTTGGATCGCTTGATGAACGTGGCGCTGCCGCGTGTGCGCGATTTTCGCGGTGTCTCGCCGAAATCGTTCGATGGCCGCGGCAACTACACGCTCGGGCTCAAAGATCAGTTGATTTTTCCCGAGATCGATTACAACAAGGTGGAAAAAACCAAGGGCATGAACATTTCGATTACCACGACCGCCAAGAGTGACGCGGAAGGCCTGGCGCTGCTGCGCCATCTGGGCATGCCGTTCCGCCCGTAACGTAGGACATAAATATGGCAACCACTGCAAAGATCGCCAAAGAAGTAAAAAAGCTGGCGGAAATCGCGGAAGCGCGAGCGGCCAAAACGAAGGTAAAATTTCCCACTCGCCTACGCAACCGCTGCAAGAACTGCGGGCGCCCCCGTGGGTTTCTCCGCAAGTTTTCGCTGTGCCGGATCTGTTTCCGCAAGTTCGCGCTGGCCGGTGAAGTTCCCGGCGTGACCAAGGCCAGTTGGTAAAAAGACGAAGGTGAAGGTAAGTAAATGACAGCAGACCCTATTGCCGACATGTTGACGCGCGTGCGCAATGCGCTGGTGGCGCGCCACCCGAAGGTGGACGTCCCGGCGTCGCGGCTCAAGAACGAGGTCGCCCGCATCCTCAAAGAGGAAGGCTATATCCTGAACTACAAGCTGACCGAAGAGGGCGCGAAGCGGTTCATTCGTCTTTATTTGAAATACACGCCGTCCAACCTGCCCGTCATTTCGCGTATCGAGCGTGTTTCGCGCCCCGGCTGCCGGGTGTATGTCGGCATGAAAGAAATCCCCCGCATCCTCGGCGGGCTCGGTATCAATATTCTCACGACTCCCAAAGGCGTGATGACCGGCAATACCGCTCGCAAAGAAGGCGTCGGCGGCGAAGTTCTCTGTCAGATCTGGTAAGGAACCAAATGTCACGAGTAGGAAAAAAGCCCATTCCCCTGCCGCCAGGGGTCAAAATCAATATCGGCGAACGGCTCGAGGTCGAAGGTCCCAAGGGCAAACTGTCCGTTCCGATCCCGGCGGGTATCCGGTTTGAGCGGAAGGACAATCATCTGGAGTTGGTGCGCGACAACGATAAGCTCGCCGCGCTGCATGGCCTGACGCGCGCGCTTGCCTCGAATGCCGTGGTGGGCGTTTCCGCCGGCTTCACCCGCGAGCTGGATATCGTCGGCACCGGCTATCGCGCCGACGTGAAGGGGAAAGTCGCCACCTTTACGCTCGGTTATTCGCATCCGGTCGAATACATCCTGCCGAACGGCGTCGACCTGAAAGTAGATAAGCAAACGCATTTGATCGTCGCCGGCTACGACCGTCAGGAAGTGGGGCACGTGGCGGCACAGATTCGCTCGCTGCGGCCGCCCGATCCCTACAAAAACAAGGGCGTTCGCTACACCGGCGAAGTATTACGCAAAAAGGCCGGCAAGACCGGCGCGGGGGCTAAGTAATGGCGCGTACCGGCAGAAACGAAATTCGACAGCGGATTCACAAGCGGATTCGCAGCCGCGTGGCGGGCTCGCAGGAGCGCCCGCGCTTGGCCGTTTTCCGCAGTATCAATCACATCTATGCGCAGGTAATCGACGATCAGCAGGGCCACACCCTGGTCGCCGCTGCGTCGACCGAGAAAGACCTCAAAGGCAAGGGCGGAAATGTGGAGGGCGCCAAGCTGATCGGCAAGACAGTCGCTCAGCGCGCCAAAGAGAAGGGCATCACGAAAGTGGTGTTCGACCGCGGCGGGTATCTCTACCACGGTCGCGTAAAAGCGCTTGCTGACGCGGCGCGGGAAGCGGGACTGGAGTTTTAAATCGAATGGTAAATGGAGCCAAACGGGTCGACACGCAAAACCTGAACCTCAAGGAACAGGTGGTCAGCATCAACCGCGTGACCAAGGTCGTCAAGGGCGGTAAGAATATGAGTTTCTCGGCGCTGGTCGTCGTGGGGGATCCCGGCGCCAAGGTAGTTGGCTATGGTACCGGCAAAGCCAAGGAAGTTCCTTCCGCGATTAAAAAGGGCATTGAGGCGGCGAAGAAGAATCTTCGCAAAGTCAATGTGCTCGAAACCACCATCCGCCATCCTGTTTTAGGGCGCTTCGGCAGCGGCTTGGTATTGTTGAAGCCGGCTCCCGCCGGTACCGGTGTGATCGCGGGCGGACCGGTGCGCGCCGTCATCACCGCCGTCGGAATCCCGAACGTCCTCACCAAGTCGATCGGCTCGCATAACGCGCATAACGTCGTCAAAGCGACCATCGATGCGCTTGAGCAATTGTGCGACAAGGCGGCGGTTGCCGACATGCGCGGCCTCGCGGTGGAGAAATTGTAATGGCCGACGGGAAAATCAAAATCAAGCTGGTGCGCAGCGTGATTTGCACGCCGCAAAAGCACAAGAACATTGTGAAGTCGCTCGGGCTTCACAAAATCAATCGCGTGGTGGAGCGCCCCGATACGCCCGGTTTCCGCGGCATGGTAGCGAAGGTGCCTCATCTGCTCGAAATCGTCAAAGAATAGACTGGCGAAACGAAGATCATGAATTTAAGCAATCTGCGCCCTCCCAAAGGGCAGAGACACAAAAAGCGGCGCCTCGGTCAGGGCATGGGTACGGGCCGCGGGAAATATTCGGGCCGCGGCGCTAAGGGCGCCAAATCGATCTCGGGCTACAGCAAGATGCGCGGCTTCGAAGGCGGGCAGATGCCGCTGCATCGGCGTCTTCCGAAACGCGGGTTCACCAACATTTTTCATAAGGAATACGCCATCGTCAACGTCAGCGTGCTTGAAAAGCTGGAAGGTGACTCATTCACGCCGGAATCGCTGGTCTCGATCGGTATCGTGAAGAAGCTGGGCGCGGGGCTCAAGATTCTAGGCAATGGCGAGCTAACCCGAAAAATAGCCGTTACCGCGCACGTCTATTCCAAATCGGCGCTCGATAAAATTCAGAAGCTCGGTGGAACGGCCGAAGTGATTGCCAAGCCTGCCCCTATCGAAAAGGGCAAGAAAAAACAACCGGCCTAAAAAATAAACCGGGGAAGCCAAACGATGACCAAGTTTCTAGAAGCCCTCGCTAACATCTTCCGGATACCGGATCTCCGGAAGCGCGTTCTCTTCACCCTGGGTCTGCTGGCCGTCTATCGCATCGGCGCTTACATCCCGACTCCCGGTATCGATACCAATCGTTTCCAGGAATTCTTCCAGCGCAGCGCGGCCGGCGGCTTTCTCGGTTATTTCGATCTGTTCAGCGGCGGTATGCTGCGCCGCATGACGATTTTCGCGCTCGGCATTACTCCCTACATCACCTCGTCGATCATTTTGCAATTGCTCACCGTGGTCGTCCCGACTCTTGACAAGCTGCAGAAGGAAGGCGAACTCGGACGCCGCAAAATTACCCAGTGGACGCGGTACCTGACGGTGGCGCTCGCCATTGTTCAATCGTTTGGTATTGCCTTCGCCCTGCAAAGCTCCGATGGCAACTTCGTTTTGAATCCGGGTCCGTTTTTCCTGCTCATGACCTGTCTCACCTTTACCGCGGGTTCGGCCTTCATCATGTGGCTCGGCGAGCAGATCACCGATCGCGGCATCGGCAATGGCATGTCGCTGATCATTTTCGTCGGCATCGTGGTCGGCTTGCCAAACGCCATCAGCAGTATCTACACGAATACGTTCGTGACTCATCAATGGCCGGTACTGCAGATGGTGATCATCCTGGTCATGATGGTCGCCGTCGTTGCTTTCATCGTGCTGGTGGAGCGCGGCGAACGCCGCATTCCGGTGCAATACGCCAAGCGCGTGATCGGCCGCCGCATGATGGGCGGCCAGTCCACGCATCTGCCTCTCAAGGTGAACGCCGGCGGCGTGATTCCCATCATTTTTGCTTCCTCGCTGCTGGCCTTGCCACAGACATTTTTGCAGTTCCCGATGTTTAAGAACAGTCCCTGGCTAAGCGGCATGCTCGGCGCGCTGGGTGGTTCCGAGCCGCTTTATTATCTGGTCTACACGCTGCTGATCGTGTTCTTCTGCTTCTTCTACATTTCCATTATCTTCAACCCGACGGAAGCGGCCGACAACATGCGCAAGTACGGCGGCTTCATTCCGGGCATCCGTCCCGGCAAGAACACGGCCGACTACATGGACAAGATTCTGTCCAAAATCACCGTGGTGGGCGGCTTGTACCTGGCGATCCTGTCGATCATCCCGATGATCATGATTTCGGGCATCAAGCTGCAGCGTCTGCCCTTTGTCGGAAATTTTATTGACGCGCATTTTCCGCGCTGGCTGCTCGATGGCCTGGGCGTCACCTTCTTTTTCGGCGGCACGTCGCTGCTGATCGTCGTCGGCGTCGCCATGGATACTGTCAACCAAATTGAAGCGCAGTTGATCATGCGCCACTACGAAGGCTTCACGCCGCGCTCCGGCCGCATGCGTGGCCGCCGAGGATAGCAGATAAACCGCTTGCCTTCGACTACGGCCAATCTATTAGCCCCGGCGATCGTCCTGTTCGGCTCGCCCGGCTCGGGCAAGGGAACCCAAGCGAAGTTGTTGCGGAACTGCCTGCCGGGGCCGCACATTTCGACGGGCGATATGCTGCGCACGCATATCGGCGCTGGGGATGAAATCGGCCGCGAGGCGCAAGGCCTGCTCAAGACGGGAAATCTGGTGCCGGACGAAGTGGTGAACAGCCTGGTCGACAGCCGGCTTTCGCAGCCGGATTGCCGGCAAGGCATTATTCTGGACGGCTATCCGCGGACCGTCAATCAGGCGGAGTTCTTGCTGGGGCTGGCGGGCGATGACGGATTTCGCCCAGCCGTGGTACACTTAATGGTTGACTACGAAAAAATCGTAGCCCGCCTGAGTGGCCGCCGGCAGTGCCCTGTTTGTGGAACCCTTTACAGTTTGAGGACGAATCCGCCTAAGCTTGCGGGGATTTGCGACTTGGATGGGGCGACTTTGGTGACGCGCGAAGACGATCGTGAGCCGGTGATCCGCGAACGGCTTCGCGAGTACGATTCGCAAACCCTGCCTATTTTGAATTTCTTTCGCGAGGCAGGCGTTCCGATGTTTGAAATCGATGGTGGGGAAGCGTCGCCGCAACAGATCATGCGGAAGATCTGTAACGAGTTGGCCGCCCGCGGCCTGATTTCGAATGCGGAAGCGGCTGCCCCGACGAGTGTGACGCCGTGATTGTTCGCCGAAGTGCCGTTGAACTCGAGAAACTCCGCCGCAGCGGCTTGCTGGTTTATAAAATTCTTGAAGACCTCAAGCAGATGGTGGTGGAAGGCATCAGCACCCAGGAACTGGAACTGGCGACCGAAAGGATGATTTCGGATGCTGGCGCTAAGCCCGCGTTCAAGGGTTATTACACACAGGCCTCGGGTACCAAGTATCCGTACGTGCTGTGTGCTTCGATCAACGAAGAGGTGGTGCACGGCATGCCGTCAGGCCGGCGCAAGTTGAAGCGGGGCGACATCGTTTCGCTCGACACCGGCGTGCAGCTCGATGGTTACTATGGCGACTCGGCCGTTACGGTAGCGGTCGGCGAGGTGAACGACTCGGTGAAGCGTCTTTTGAAGGTCACTGAGGAGAGCTTGGAATTGGCGATTGACCGCGTGCGTGCGGGCAATCGCTTGTTTGACGTTTGTGGGACGGTCGAGAAACATGTCACTTCGAATGGCTTCTCGATTGTCCGCGAGTTTGTGGGGCATGGGATCGGCACTTCGCTGCACGAAGAGCCGCAAATCCCCAATTATGTGGATCGGCGCGGCGAGAATCCGCGGCTGAAGCCCGGCATGGTTCTGGCGATCGAGCCGATGGTCAATGCCGGTAAGCCCGACACCAGGGTGCTGTCCGACAAATGGACGGCGGTGGCGAAGGATGGTTCGTATTCGGCGCACTTTGAGCATATGGTGGCAGTGACCGACAACGGACCGTGGGTTTTGACCCGGCCCTAAATGGATATCGCGGCCTTGAATGGGTAGAGAGTGGCTGGAATGGCGGCAGAGCGGACTGCGGAAGGAATCGTGGTGGAGCTGCTGCCGAGTGCGCTAGTGCGTGTAAGACTGGAAGGGGAGCATCAACTGATCGCTCATCTTCCCAGCACGCAGCGCGCGAATTTTGTGCGTCTGCGGATTGGCGACCGGGTGCGTATCGCACTCTCCGTCCAGGACCGGACGCGCGGGCGAATTTTAGAGTTATTGCGGAAAGGCTAACGAAAATGAGAGTACGGGCATCCGTGAAGAAATTGTGCGACAAGTGCAAGGTGATCCATCGCCAGGGAGTGGTGCGCGTGATTTGCACCAACCCCAAGCACAAGCAGCGGCAAGGTTAGGGAGTCGTATATGGCGCGTATAGCAGGCATTGATTTACCAGTCAAGAAACGGGCAGCCATTGGGTTGACGTATATCTACGGCATCGGGCGAACGCGTGCGCTGTCGCTGCTGCACCGGGCCAAGGTCGATCCCGACAAGAAGGTGGGAGATCTATCGGAGGAGGAAGTAAACCACCTCCGCAATTTCATCGAAGGCGAGGGCGCCATCGAAGGCGACCTGCGCAAGGAAAACTCGATGAACATCAAGCGCCTGATGGAGATGGGCTCGTATCGCGGCTTACGGCATCGCCGTGGTCTGCCGGCCCGCGGCCAGCGCACCCACACCAACGCGCGCACCCGCAAGGGTCCGCGTAAGGGCACCGTCGCCAACAAGAAGAAAGCGACCGGCAAGACGTAATCGGAGAGAGCAAGCTACATGGCGAAGGCACCCGCAAAGACAACTAAGGCAAGCGCAAAGTCATCGAAGAAGAAATCCTTCAAGAAGAAGGAGAAGAAGAACGTTCCTTACGGGACCGTGCACATCCAGGCATCGTTCAACAACACCATCATCACGTTCACCGATCCGATCGGCAATGTTTTGGCATGGTCGAGTTCCGGTTCGCTTGGTTTCCGCGGCTCGCGCAAAGGCACGCCATTTGCCGCTCAGCAAGCGTCGCTGACCGCGGCCAACAAAGCGAAAGAATCCGGTTTGCGTTCGGTTGAAGTTCGCGTGGCCGGTCCGGGCTCGGGCCGCGAATCGGCCGTTCGCGCTCTCGCCACGGCAGGTATCGAAGTGAAGTCGATCAAAGACGTCACGCCGATGCCGCACAACGGTTGTAGGCCGCCCAAAAAGCGGCGAGTCTGATTTGGGAGGTTATTGATTGGCACGTTATAGTGGCCCCGTTTGCAGGCTTTGCCGCCGCGAGGGCATGAAGTTATTTCTGAAAGGCGAGCGCTGCCATACCGAAAAGTGCGCCATCGAAAAGCGCAATTTCGCTCCAGGCCAGCATGGCAAGGACAAGAAAGCGAAGCTCGTAGGCTATGGCCTGCAGCTCCGCGAAAAGCAGCGAGCACGCCGTTATTACCAAGTTCTCGAAGGCCAGTTCCGGAACCTTTATGAGAAGGCGGTGAATCAAAAGGGTATCACCGGCGAGTACATGCTCGCGATGCTCGAAAAACGGCTTGATAACGTGACCTATCGCATGGGTCTCGCCACCAGCCGCGCCCAGGGGCGGCAGCTCGTGCGTCATGGCCACTTGACCGTCAACGGCAAGAAAGTCAACATCCCTTCGTTTACCGTGAAGCCTGGCGATTCGGTAGAGATTCGTGAAAGCAGCCGCAATAACGCCAGCATTTTGGCCGCGCGCGACGCTACCGCGCATACGCCCAGTCCGAGCTGGCTGGAAGTCGATCGCGAGGCACTGCGGGCGCGAGTTTTGCAGCAACCCAAGCGTGAAGAATTGGTGCAGATTCAATTGAACGAACAGCTGATCGTCGAGCTGTACTCGAAGTAAGGTTCGAGAAATCGGCGAAGAGGACAACAGAACTGATTATGTTTAAAGGATTTCAGAAGCCCAAGCGTTTAGTCGCCAACACCGAAACACTTACCGAGCGTTTCGGCCAGTTTGCGGCACAGCCCTTCGAGCGTGGATTCGGATCCAC
>DASYAX010000128.1:0-3170 GCA_036501045.1 Bryobacteraceae bacterium | reverse complement strand
CGGCAGAACCTGCATCAGACCTCGGAAACGTTTGTGCCCGCCGCGGATGCGCGCAACGGCACGCTTGTGCCATTGGGGTCTTCGTGTACCGCAGCGCAGAGGACGGCGTGCGCCGCGGTTGTGAGCCAGCTTCTCAACTTGTGGCCTGTCGCGAACGGCCCGGAGCTATCCCTGCCGAATGGAAGCCCGAGCGGCATCGCGGAGTTGTTCGCCAGCCCATTGCAAACGATTCGAGAGGATTTTGGCACGGCCCGCGTGGATCACGTTTTTTCCGGGGAGGACACGTTCGACTCGGTGTACACGGTTGATGACGGCAGGGATTTGACCGCCACACCGCTCGATCCCTTCAGTACGGACATTGCGCTGTTGCGCGAACAGGTGTTGAGCTTGGAAGAGACGCACGTCTTCTCGCCCAAATTGGTGAACACCGCGCGCTTCGGCTACTCCCGCGCCGCATACTTTTTCCTTGGTGAACCGACGCCGGGGACGCCTGCCGCGGCTGTGACCAGCTTTGTGGGCAATTTGCCAACCGGCGCCGTTGTTGTGGGAGGCAGCACGGCGTCGAACCCAGCGACGCAGCTCGGATTGGCCGGTAGCAACAATGGCACCAATCTGAACGTCTTCCGGAATCTCTTCACGTATGAGGACCAGGTCAGGGTCACTCGCGGCAGGCATCAACTCAGTTTCGGCGCGTGGTTTCAGCAGTTTCAATCCAACGAAAAGCTGGCGCTGAGCCAGTATGGCCAAGCATCTTTTGCGAGTATCAATGCGCTGCTTGGCGGACTGGTCGGTACGTTCGCCTACGATCCCGCGCCCACGCAAATGAATTGGCGGTCGCTATTTGCCGCGTGGTTCGCGGAAGATACGATTCGAGTGACCCCGAAGCTCAGCATCTCGCTTGGATTCCGAGCCGAGTCTTCAACTGGCTGGAACGAGGCTCACGGGCGCGCGGCCAACTATTTCTTCACCAACGGCGTGATCGATTCTGCTCCGCACATCGGCAGCTCCGCCTTCAACACCAACAATTCAAAGTTTCTGCCGGAGCCCCGCATCGGCGTGGCGTGGAATCCATTCGGCAATAAGACGGTGGTTCGCGCCGGATTCGGAATGTATAACGACCTGCAAGATGCGCTGGGATACCGGATGGACCAGAACGCGCCCTTCAATCCCACGTATGGAATTAGCAGCTTGCCCGTGGCGAATTTTCCTGTGCCAGTTTCGCCCGTGCCGTCCACCGCGAAACTGGCGCCCGGTGGCGTTCAACCAGATCTGAAACCGCCTACGCTGATTTCCTATTCCTTGCGTCTCGAACAAGAACTCACTCCGAATACCTCGCTGACTGTTGGCTACGTCGGTTCGCACGGTTATCATGAAATTATTGGCCTAGACGCAAACGCACCGGCTCCGGTGATTTGCCCCACATCCCCGTGTCCAGCAACGTTCCCTGCCAACTTCGGCGCGCTCACAGGGACGCCTGTGCCGGCTGGCACGTATTACACTCCGGCTGCATGTAGCGCGTCGGTCCCGAGTTGCAACTTCAACCTGCTAGGGACGTGGACATGGTTCGCGCTGGGCAATAGTTCTTACAACGCTTTGCAACTGGATTTGACGCATCGTTTCAGCCGGGGCCTTTCCCTGCGAGGAACGTACACCTGGTCCAAGGCCCTCGATGACGGCGATTCGTTGAATAGCACTACCGCCAACAATGCCCCGGGGCTCGTTTCCAATCCTTTTAACTTGCAAGCTGACAAGGGGCTCGCCACATTTAATGCTCAGAATGTCGCAGTCATTAGCGCGGTATACGAATTGCCATTTGGACGCGGCAAGGCTTTTGCTGGTGATATCGAGGGTTGGAGCGATCGACTAGTGAGCGGATGGTCAGTGAACAGCATTATCACCGCACAATCCGGGTTGCCGTTCACTCCCCAATTGAGCTACAACCCATCACGAAATGGTGATACGAAAAATCCCGTGCGGCCGTTCCTCGATCCCGCCTTCACCGGCCCGGTTGTGCTCGGCAAGCCCGACGAATGGTTCAACCCCGCCGCTTTCATTGCTCCGCCGAACAACAGCGGTTTCTACGGCAACGCCCCCAGAGACACGCTGATCGGGCCGGGGCTGGCGACGTGGGATTTTTCGATGATGAAGAATATTGCTCTTCGCGAGGGATTGAATCTGCAATTCCGAGCTGAAATGTTCAATCTTTTGAACCGGGCAAATTTCAACACTCCAAATCTGATTTTGGCTGTGCTGCCGCCGGGCGCTACGGTTCCGCAAGCAAATCCCGACGCGGGGGCGATCACGAGTACTTCCACAACCTCCCGGCAGGTTCAGTTTGGATTGAAGCTTCTGTGGTGAAAGAGTTGGCGCTCACGATCTGCCCATCTTGTGAGTAGTCCTGCCGACTCTCTCTGAACTGATCCTGCCACCGATACCCTTGTCCGCGCATCCGGCATGATTTGCTCTGTTAGAATCAGCAATTCGGTTCTGAGTTTTGTCTCGACGATATGAATCAAATCAAGCTGCCATACTGGCTGGCGAAAATGATTGCGGTGATGGGCGGCGGGGGATTGTTCGTCGCTACGTTCCTCGACTCGTCCGTAATCACTCTTCCGTTTATCGCCGACGCTCTGGTGATCCGATTGTCCGCGCAAAGGCCGGCGCGGATGCCTTACTACTGTGCGATGGCGGCGCTTGGCTCACTCGCAGGCTGCATTTGGATCTATTTGCTGGCGAAGAAAGGTGGCGAGGCCTACTTTCACCGGCACAGAGGCTCGCACAAAGTGAAAGGCTGGGTGCAAAACCACGCTTTTCTGAGCGTATTCATTCCAGGAATCCTGCCGCCGCCATTTCCGTTCAAGGTTTTTGTGCTTGCCGAAGGAGTATTCCAGGTTCCGCTCAAAACGTTTGTCTTGGCGCTCCTGCTGGGCCGGGGGCTGCGTTATTTCATCGAAGGTGTACTTGCGGTGCGATACGGCGACGCGGTGCTGCTATTTCTGACAAGTCATAAGATTGGTTTCGCTGTTTCGGTCGCGGGAATTATCGTCTTCCTCTACCTGATCACCCGCTTGGTATTTCCGCAAGCGCCCGCGACGCCCTGAGGCGAATGGCGTTTGTTTCTTCATGGCTCCGTCGATGAAGCGAATCGGAACTTTTCGCTCCTGGTTTGA
>DASYAX010000127.1:0-4045 GCA_036501045.1 Bryobacteraceae bacterium | reverse complement strand
TTGTACCGTGCTGATTGACGGCGCGGCGCATCGCTCCTGTATCACGCCGGTGGGCACCGTCGTGGGCAAGGAAATCACGACCATCGAAGGGCTGGCCGACGGCGCCCGGCTGCATCCGCTGCAGCGCTCTTTCATGGAATGCGACGCCATGCAGTGCGGCTACTGCACGCCGGGCATGATTCTTGAGAGTGTTGCGCTGCTGCGCAGGGAACCAGCGCCATCGGAGGCGGAAATCAGACAGCAGTTGGAGGGCAACGTCTGCCGCTGCGGAACTTACAATCGCATCGTGGCGGCGGTACGGAAAGCCGCCGACGTCATGTCCGCCGAAGTAAAGGAGCCGCATCATGCCTGAGTTGCTTGACGGAGTTTTGGAGACGTCTGGCCGTTCGCTGGATCGCCGCGGCTTTTTGAAATCGTTGGGCGGCGGCCTGCTGGTTCTGCTGGCTCCCGCCGCCGCGAGTGAGGCGCAGGAATCGGGCGGCGCGCACCGCGGAGGCCGCGAGCTTCCACAAAATGTATCGGCCTGGCTGCACATCGCGCCGGATAGCGCCATCACGGTCTTCACGGGCAAAGTGGAGGTAGGCCAGAATATCCGCACTTCACTGACCCAGGCGGTTGCCGATGAGCTGCGATGCGCGCCTGCTTCCGTCCGGCTCATTATGGGAGATACGTCGCTCACGCCGTGGGACGCCGGAACGTTTGGCAGCCGCACCACTCCCACCATGGCGCCCGAGTTGCGCAGAATGGCCTCCACCGCACGCGAGGCTCTGATTGACGAGGCGGCCAAAGGTTGGCGCGCCGATCGGACCCGCTTGCAAGTGACGAATGGATGCGTGACAGAGCAAGCTTCGGGCCGGAAGGCGAGCTTTGGCGCGCTCGCCGCCAGAATGGATTGGGTAAACCTGCTTGGCAAGGCCGATTACGTCACTCCGGCCGTCGAGTGGCAGGTTGCCGGAAAGAGTCTGCCAAAAGTCAATGCGCAAGAGATTGTCAGCGGCAAACATAAATATGCCTCCGACCACAAACTGCCTGGCATGCTTTACGGACGTGTGCTGCGGCCGCCGAGCTTCGGCGCAAAACTGATTTCAGCGGACACCAGCGCAGCCGCGAAGATTCCAGGCGTGACGGTCGTGCGCGACGGTGATTTCATCGGTATCGCCGCTAGCGACGAGCAGAAAGCACAAAAAGCGCTGCTCAGCATCGACGCAAAATGGGACCAGCAGAAACAGATTTCCGCGCACGATTTGTTTTCTTACATTAAGGCCGATGCGCCTGCCCCTACCGCGCAGGCCGCGCCGCCCGCAGGCGTCCACGCTGTCCAGAGCAGCTATACGATCGCCTACATTGCGCACGTGCCGCTCGAGCCGCGCGCCGCAGTCGCGGAATTCCAGGACGGTAAGCTGACCGTTTGGACCGGCACCCAGCGCCCGTTTGGAGTGCGGTCTGAATTGGCGAATGCGTTCAGCATGCCCGAGCTGCAGGTTCGCGTATTGATGCCGGATACCGGTTCCGGCTACGGCGGAAAACATAGTGGGGAATGCGCGATTGAGGCGGCGCGCCTCGCCAAAGGGGCAGGTAAACCAGTGAAGCTCATTTGGACCCGCGAAGAAGAATTCACTTGGGCATATTTCCGGCCCGCCGGAGTAATCGATGTGCGCAGTGTCGCTGCCAAAGACGGCGCGCTCGCGTCCTGGGAGTTCGACAATTATCTTTCCGGTCCTTCCGGTCTCGAAACGCCTTACGAAGTTCCCGTCAAAAAAGAGCAGTTTCATGAAGTCAAATCGCCGCTGCGCGAGGGTTCGTATCGAGGCTTAGCCTCCACCGCGAATCATTTTGCGCGCGAGTCGCACATGGACGAATTAGCGGCGGCAGCCGGCATGGATCCGCTGGCCTTTCGCTTGAAAAATCTCAAAAACGAGCGCCTATTGGCGGTGTTGCAGGCTGCTGCGGATCGCTTTGCATGGTCAAAATGGAAAGCTGCGCCCGGCCGCGGCATTGGACTCGCGTGCGGCATGGAAAAAGGCGGCTACGTGGCCTGCTGCGCCGAGATTTCCGTTGGCTCCGGCAAGCAATTACGCGTCGAGCGCGTGGTCGAGGCCTGGGAGTGCGGCGCTATCGTCAACCCCGAGCATCTGAAAAACCAGGTAGAGGGAGCGATTGTCATGGGCATGGGTGGCGGCCTCTTCGAAGCCATCGATTTTGCGAACGGCCGCATACTGAATCCGCGTCTGTCGGAATACCGCGTGCCGCGTTTTGGCGACGTTCCGAAAATTGACATCATTCTGATCGACCGCAAAGACATTCCTTCGGCGGGCGCCGGTGAAACGCCGATTGTGGGTATCGCGCCCGCCATCGCCAATGCGATTTACAACGCCACGCAACTGCGTATTCGATCGATGCCCATCCTGCCTGCTTTTCGGGCCTCTTAAAACGTTAAAACGCGCGTCTCGCCGGCCCGCAAGCTTACGGAAACGGGCTTAGGTACACGCAATGCGAACGTTCCTCTGTGGATGGCGTGTAACTTCGCTTCTTGCAGGCGGCCGTTCCGCCACAAAAGATCCACCGTGAGGCCGCCGCGCGCCCGCAAGCCGGTAACAGCTCCTTCCTGCCATGCCGGGGGAAGCGCAGGCAACAGGTCGACCGTCCCGTTTTGACTCTGTAACAGCATCTGGGCAATTCCCGCAGTCCCTCCCAGGTTGCCGTCGATCTGAAAAATGCCGGGCGGGTGTAAGTCGAATAAATTTGGCCAGGTCGACTTACTAAACAAGACGCGCAGGCTATCCTCGGCCTTAGCGCCGTCCCCGAATGTCGCCCACAGGCACACCACCCAAGCCCGGCTCCAACCCGTGCCGCCCCCGCCGTTCGCCAGACGCCGCTCGAGCGATACGCGAGCCGCTTGATACAGGCTCGGTTTGGAAGGATTGATTTCGTTGCTCGGATAGACCGCGAACAGATGCGATAGATGCCGGTGCCCGGGCTCAGCTTCCTGGTAATCCTTGCGCCATTCCTGCAGTTGCCCATAGCGGCCGATTTGCAAGGGAAGGAGCTTGGGAAGGGCCTGAGAAAGACGTCCGCGCAGATCGCTATCCGTGCCTAAGAGTTTGGACGCTTCGATCACGCGGTGAAAAAGCGCCGTAGTGATTTCGATGTCCATGGTGGGCGAGACGTCGAGCGATGCACGCTTGCCATCGGGCGTGAGATATCGATTCTCGGGAGATAACGAAGGTCCACTTACTAAGTGACCCGCCCCGTCGTCGAATAAGTTGGCCAGTAAGTAGACAGCCGCCGCCCGTAGGATGGGATACGCCTTTTTCCGCAGAAACGCTTCGTCGCGGGAGTAATCGTAATGATCCCAGAGCGACAAACTGAGCCAAGCCGCCCCCAACGGCCAGATCCCGGACGGAACGCCATCAATGGGTTCCGTATCGCCCCAACCATCCGTATTGTGATGCGCGACAAAGCCGCCGGTGCCATACATTTCTCGAGCCGTTCTTTCGCCATTGGGCTGCATCAATCGGAGCAGATTATATAAGCCATCGACGGTTTCCCCAAGATTCGCAACCTCGGCCGGCCAATAGTTCATTTCGGTGTTGATGTTGATGGTGTACTTGCTGCCCCAGGGTGGATCGAATTCCGCGTTCCACTTGCCCTGAAGGTTGGCTGCTAGCGAATTCTGGCGGCTGCTCGATTGGAGCAAATAACGGCCATAGGCGAAATACAAGCTCTCGAGCGCGCGGGCGTCGCCACCCTGCTTTGCACGTTCGAGCAACTGATCCGTCGGCACGGATTGCACCGCGACCTCGCTGTCTCCTCCGAGCGTCAGCGAGACGCGCGTAGCAAGCCTCCGAAAATCGGTCCGATGCCGCGCCAGAAGATCGGCATACGAGCGCTCAGCGGCGCGCTCGAGCTGCGTGCGGCATTGTGCGTCGGGATCGGGTGTCCTGGCGTTCGTCGCCGCCGTGAAGATCAGAGTTGCTTCGGTCGCGCGATTCACATGTAGCTGATTCCCGCCGCGCGCAGCAATTTCGCCATCGGAAATCACGCG
>DASYAX010000126.1:0-4319 GCA_036501045.1 Bryobacteraceae bacterium | reverse complement strand
TTGATGTCCTGCGCAATATATGGATCTACCGGACAACCGTGGCCGCTTCGGGCTAAAGGATCGGCGCCCGGCGTGGTTAATTGTGGCGCCGGCGTCGTGCAATCCTTCATGATCGCTTCCACGCGATCGAAAGCCGTTTTGGGCATCGCCTGCGCCATAAATTTGGCAATGTTGCCGTCGGCGGTCCATGCCGCCTGATTGTCATAAAGGGCCGCTTCGGCCGCATCGAACTGTCCAACGGTTGCGGCTGCGTCAGACCAGCGCGCTGCCTCGCCAGAATATTGGTGCATCGCCAGGGGGAAATCGTGGTGAATCACGTATACCTTGCCGGCCGCCACGTAGTTCTCGATCAATTGACGAAGTGTCTGCTCGTAAAAAACCTGGCAGATCGGGCATTCGTAATCGGTGAAAAGCTCGATCGTCAGGGGAGCGCTTTTCGAACCGTACGTCTTCACTGGCGCCGACATAGCGACCGCCTTCATCGGCGGCGCCTTGTGCGCGGTAGCTGTTGATGTCGCACCCTGCGGCGCAGCGTACAGCGCACCTGCAGCCGCTAGGCCGAGAATGCCGACCAGGCCGAGAGCCTTCTGCGCTACTCCGCGCCAGCTCGTGCCGGCGATACGACTAACTTTTTTGAAGTCAAAGTCTGCGTTCAAATTCCTCTCCCGATTTCATGTTTTTAAGCGTGTAGCGTATCCCATCGGCATTTTCCGGCGCACATCTGCCTAGCTGTTGAGCAATGAATCAAAAAACTGCTTCAGAATCGGCCAGGAAACAATCTCTGAGCCGGCCGGCAGCTTCCGCCCTTTGTAATAAATGATGTAAGTAGGTGTCCCGTCCACGGGAATGCCGTCGCCGAGTTTAATATCCTGCGCGATGTAGGAGTCCACCGGACAGGTGCGCCCGATGTTGGCCAGCGGGTCGGCGCCAGGCTCTCTCACCTGCGGAGCAGGCATCGCGCAACTTTTCATGATGGCTTGCACGCGCTGAAAATCGGACGGCGGCATCGCTTTTTCCACGAATTTTCCGATGTCCCCGTCAGCGCCCCACGCATCCTGGTTGTCGTAAAGCTCCGGTTCCACGCTCGAAAACTGCCCCACCGAAGCCGCGGCATTGGCCCAGCGCGCCGCTTGACCCGAATATTGATGTCTCACGAGCGGAAAATCGTGGTGAACCAAATAGACTTTGCCCGCGGCCACATAGCTGTCAATCATCGCGTGCAGTGCCTGATCGTACAGCGCGCGGCATCCCGGACATTGATAGTCGGTGAAAACTTCCATCGTGATCGGCGCCGTTTTCGAACCGTACGTTTTGACAGGCGCCACTAACGCCGTCGCGGCCGGGTGCGCTGCCACCTTGTGCGCAGCCGCGCCGGTCTGCGCCGTTTGCGACATTGCATGCAGTCCCACGCCCGTGGCGAGCGCCAACGCCGCCGCAGCGCCTAGCAATATGCTGGTGATACAACCGAGCTTCGCGGGCTGAGACTCTTCATTCACTAGGTTTCGCATCGCACTACTCCAAACAGACGCATTGTAGCGCGAAATGTACCACACCATTTGGGGTGCGATTGCCGCATCTTGTCGTTTCGCGAACGGTCAACCCAAGCCGGCTCAGCGTACTCATTTCGACGCCGTCCGGGCGTCCTCCTTTGCCTCAAAGGGAGAGTTCAGATGGTGGACAGGATATGAGCCCGCAAGCATCACTCGAAGTGGGGCAATAAGGCTTTTGAAATGATATATATATAGGCATATACAGGAAACTTGACAATAACACACTCAACGTGTATCGTGCTCCTTGTGCAGAGGATACGAACGATGCCTCCGGCCGTTCGTTACTTAGGAGCTACTCAATGAGTAAGATTATCGGCATTGATTTGGGCACCACCAATTCGGTCGTCGCCGTCATGCAAGGCGGCGAGCCGACGGTGATTCCCAACCAGGAGGGCGCGCGAACCACGCCTTCCGTCGTCGGCGTTACCAAAAGCGGCGAACGCCTTGTGGGGCAGGTGGCAAAGCGTCAAGCCATCACCAACCCGGAAAACACCGTTTATTCGATCAAGCGCTTCATGGGCCGGCGCTTTGATGAAGTCAGCGAAGAAATGAAAATGGTCCCCTATAAAGTGGTCAAGCAAGGAGACCATGTTGCCGTTCTCGCGCAAGGCAAGGAATTCAGCCCGCCCGAAATTTCGGCAATGATTCTCCAGAAGCTGAAGACGGCTGCCGAAGATTTTCTCGGCGAAAAAGTCACCGAAGCTGTGATCACAGTTCCAGCCTACTTTAATGACGCGCAGCGCCAAGCCACTAAGGACGCGGGCAAAATCGCCGGTCTCGATGTAAAGCGCATCATCAACGAGCCGACGGCGGCCGCTCTCGCCTACGGCCTCGACAAAAAGAAAGAAGAAACGATCGCCGTATACGACTTTGGCGGCGGCACGTTCGATATTTCAATTCTCGAAGTCGGCGAAGGCGTCATCGAAGTGAAAGCCACCAATGGTGACACCCACCTCGGCGGCGACAACCTCGACCAACGGCTCGTCGATTGGCTAATCGAAGAGTTCAAGCGCGACGAAGGGCTCGACTTGCGCGGCAAGGGCAACGAAATGGCCCTGCAGCGTCTGCGCGACGCCGCCGAACGCGCCAAGATCGAGCTTTCCACCACGCTCGAGACCGAAATCAATCTTCCGTTCATTACGGCTGATGCCAGCGGTCCCAAGCATTTGGTGAAGAAGCTCGGCCGTCCCAAGCTCGAATCCATGGTGGAAGACATCGTCAAGCGTTCGATCGAGCCTTGCAAGCAGTGCATGAAGGACGCCGGCGTTGACGCCAGCAAGATTAACGAAGTCGTGCTCGTCGGTGGACAGACCCGCATGCCCATGATCCAGCAGCTTGTGAAGGATCTTTTCGGACGCGAAGGCCACAAAGGCGTGAACCCGGACGAAGTGGTCGCTGTCGGCGCTGCGATTCAGGGCGGCGTGCTCGCGGGCGAAGTGAAAGACATTCTGCTGCTTGACGTGACGCCGCTTTCTCTCGGCGTCGAAACGCTCGGCGGCGTGATGACCGTTCTCATTTCGCGCAATACCACGATCCCCACGCGCAAGTCGGAAGTCTTTTCGACGGCTGCCGACAATCAAACATCGGTCGAGATCCACGTCTTGCAAGGTGAGCGTCCCGTGGCAAGCGGTAACCGCACGCTCGGCAAATTCCAGTTGGTTGGAATTCCGCCGGCGCCGCGCGGCTTGCCGCAGGTCGAGGTCACGTTTGACATCGACGCCAACGGCATCCTCAACGTCTCGGCCAAAGATAACGCGACGAATAAGGAACAGAAAATAACCATCACTTCTTCAACTGGCTTGAGCAAGGAAGAAGCCGACCGGCTGGCCAAAGAAGCTGAAGCGCACGCTTCCGAAGACAAGCAGCGGCTCTCCGAGGTCGAGGCGCGCAACCGGCTCGACAACATGGTCTATCAGACCGAGAAGCTGATTAAGGAAAACCGCGAAAAGCTCGCCGAACCGGACGTGAAAACGGCCGAAGAGGCAATCGAAGAGGCCCGGCGCGCGCTGGCCGATGGCCAGCTCGATAAGCTCAACGCAGCGGTTGACGGCCTGACGAAGGCATCGCACCGCATCGCTGAAACGCTCTACAAATCGCAGCAAGCAGCTGGTGCCGCTGCGGGCGGTGGAGCGCCAGGCGGAACAACCGGCGGAGCCCCCGGCGCGGGCGGCCAGCCGGGCCCCAGCGATCAACAGGGCGGACAAGGCGACGTGGTCGACGCAGAGTTCGTCGACGTCGACGAGTCCAAGCGCCCAAACTGACGCGACTTTCGCGTCACATTGAGCCAAGTGCGCCGGCCTTGAACTTCGTTCGCTGATTTTTCAGCGAGCCACCGGCGCACATAGCCGAAGGATCTCTCTTCGGCTGTGCCTTCAAGTCGATTATGAATAGGAGCGGATTTTGACGACAAGCGGTATCCGGCGAGCCAGCCCGCCTCAAGCAGTCCAGAAAATTCGCGACAACGTTTTTCTCATGCAGCTTTCCATCACCGCTTCGCCTTCAGGTGATTGGCGCCGTCTTTTTTACGACGCGCAACAGGACGTCCCGCCAGACTTCGCTCCGCGATCGATCGAGATCACCGGCACGTTCCTGCGCTTCAAGTCCGATCCGGCCAGTGTCGAGCAAAAGGTCGCGCTGCTCGATCGCTGGATGGAGCGCGCCAGCCAAAAGGAAACCGCCATGGCCGGACGTTCCGAAGGCCAGCGGCAAAAGATGGAAGAAATGACGCGCGAGGCGCAGGAACTCGCTGAATGGAACGCGCGCTGGTCG
>DASYAX010000125.1:0-12105 GCA_036501045.1 Bryobacteraceae bacterium | reverse complement strand
ATGACCGCCGCTCGTATCACGCGTTGGGCTCCAAAGGAGGATAGCCGACGATCGAGAGCTTGGCGTCGTTAGCGCGCTTCAGCATTTCGTCCTTATCAAGCAGGAGCGTGCGGCCTGCGTCCAGCGCCAGAGCCGTCGTTTGCGTTTCGATCATGGTGTCAATCGTGGCGAGCCCGACCACCGGCACGTCGAACAGCAAGTGCGCCCGTCCGCGCGAAGCTTTCACCAGGCGAAGCGGCTTGCCATTCGTGAGCGCGGCTGCGCGCCGCAGCATGGCGTCGGTGCCTTCCATCGCTTCCGCCGCTACGCATGCCTTTTCGCTGATGGCCACGCTCTGGCCAATGTCGACTGAGGCGAGAACCGAAGCAACGCGCCGGCCGTAGCGGATGTCGCCTTCCTCTGCTTTATCCGGTTTGCGGCGCGTGAGCGGGCCTTCCGGCGCAAGCAGCGATTTCAGCAAGCGCGTAGAATCCACCAGCTCGATGCCCTCCTCCCGCAGCGCTTTCGCGACGCCGCCAATCAACGCGGCGGTGTTCTTTTCCTTGAGTGAGGCAAGCAGCTTGAGCATCCGCCAATCGGGAGTAATGCCCGAAAACAGACTGACGTGCTTCACCTGCCCGGTCATCATGACTTCCTGAACCGTTTCGCGTTTGAGAATCTCAATGAGCTTTCCGAGTTGGCCAATATTGATCCAATGCAGCGAGGAAGCATATTGCGCGAGGCCGGGCGGGGCTTCGTTTTCGATCGCGACCACGACTACTTCGTGGCCTTCGCGGCGCGCGTTTTCGAGCGCCAGCAGCGGGAACCTGCCGTTGCCAGCAATGATGGCGTAGCGAGGAGGCACTATTTAATGAAGCCGCGGTCCGAGGCGCGGATGAACGCGAGCAACTCCTTGACTTCCGGGGTTTGGGGAATCTCTTCTTCGATGCGCGCCAGCGCCTGAGTGGTATTTAAGCCGTTGTTCGATAGCAGGCGGAAGGCGGTTTGCAGCGGTTCGATGGCTTCGGATGCATAGCCGCTGCGCTGCAAGCCCACCCGATTCGCGCCATAGAGCTCCGGTTTGTGATCGCTCGCCGTGATCGAGTAAGGCAACACATTCTGCTTGATCACGCTGCGGCTGCCGATCATGGCATGACGCCCGATGCGGCAGAACTGGTGGATGGCGCTGAGCCCGCCGATATTGGCGCAATCCTCGACGATTACATGGCCGGCGAAGGTAACGCCGTTGGCAAGAATGGTGCGGTTATGGACGATCACGTCATGGGCAATGTGAACGTAGGCCATCAGCAAGTTGCCGTCGCCGATGGAGGTGAGCATGCCGCCGCCTTCCGTACCGCGATGAATGGTGACGAATTCGCGAATGGTGTTAGCGTTTCCGACCCGCGTTTCCGAAGCTTCACCGCGATATTTCTTATCTTGCGGAGCCACGCCACAGGAAATAAACGGGTAGAACACGTTATCTTCGCCGATAGCGAGCTTTCCGTCGAGGACTACGTGCGCGATGAGCCGGGTGCGCGCGCCAATGGAGACGCCGCCGCCAATGATGCAATAGGGGCCGATCTCGGCGTCGGGTGCGATTTCGGCTTGCGGGTCGATGATTGCCGTGGGATGAATCGCCATCAACGTTCAGGCGAGAGCGGAAGGCTGGTCGGTGAGCTTACACATCAGCGTCGCTTCCGCCACAAGCTGGCCATCTACCGTCGCCAGCCCTTTCATCTTTGCCACCGAGTACTTCAGCCTTAGCATCTTCATTTCGATGCGAAGCTGATCGCCGGGCACCACGGGTTTGCGGAACTTGGCTTCTTCTACCGATGCGAGGAACATGATTTTGCCGCGCGTGTGCGGCGCCAATTTTCCGACCAGAATGCCCGCTACTTGCGCCATTGCTTCAATAATGAGAACGCCCGGCATCACCGGGAAGCCCGGGAAGTGCCCGTTGAAATGCGGCTCATTGGCTGTGACGTTTTTGAGCCCGACAATGGATTCGTCATTTATTTCGACGATCCGGTCGACCATCAACATCGGATAGCGATGGGGCAGAAGTTGTGTGATCTCTTGTAGATCCAGCGATGCCATGGGAATGGCTATTATAACAACCGGTGACTCCTTTCCTGCGCTATGCCACTGGGAAACAAGCGGAAATTGTAGCGTTAATCGGCGAAATGGTGGCCTGCGAATCGCCGAGCGATGCGCCCGCCGCGGTAAATCGCCTGGTGGATCTGCTGGCCGAGCGAACGCGCGATATCGCTACCGCCGAAACGATTGCGGCGGAGGGCTTCGGCAAGCATCTGCGGCTGCGATTCCAGTTGCCGGGGCGCGAAAAAAAACGGGGCCGGATTCTGGCGCTGGGACATTCAGACACCGTGTGGCCGCTCGGCACTTTGAAAACGATGCCGTTTCGCGAAACCGGCGGGCGGTTGTGGGGGCCGGGCGTACTGGACATGAAAGCGGGGCTGGCGTTCTTCATTTTTGCGATGCGGGCGCTGCGCGAATTGGATATCGCCGTGGCGCGCGATGTCGTGCTACTGGTGGTCTCCGATGAGGAAGTGGGCAGCACCACTTCGCGCCCGCTGATTGAAGCGGAAGCCCAGCATAGCGATTGCGTCCTGGTGCTCGAACCGGGCACCGGCTTAACCGGTAAACTCAAAACCGCGCGCAAGGGAGTGGGACAGTACAAGGTCTTCATCGAAGGGAGAGCAGCGCATGCGGGCGTGGATTTTGAAAACGGCGCGAGCGCGATCATCGAAGCCGCGCGACAGGTGATTCAGCTCGCGGGCTTCACCGACCTCGAGCGCGGCACGACCGTCAATCCGGGTGTGATCGCCGGCGGCACGCGGACGAATGTCATTGCCGCCGAGGCACTCGTAAAAGTGGATATTCGGGTGGCGCGTCTGGCCGATGCGGGCGTGTTGGACGAGAAGTTTCGCACTCTGAGGCCCTATGATGCGCGCTGCCGGATTCGCGTCGAGGGCGGTTTGAACCGTCCACCCATGGAGCGGACTCCGGCCATTGCGGAGCTGTTCGCCAAAGCCCGAGAACTGGGTTCGGCCATGGGCATCCAGGTCGAAGAATCATCTACCGGCGGCGGCTCGGATGGCAACTTTACGGCGGCTCTTGGGGTGCCTACCTTGGACGGCCTGGGCGGCGTGGGCGAAGGGGCTCATGCGACGAATGAAAGCATTCTGGTGGATCGAATTGCCGATCGTGTCGCTTTGCTGGCGGGCCTGGTAGAGCAGTACTGAGGGCGCTTCCCAACCAGCCGCTTTTCGCGTACACTCGCCAGTGCAATATGTCACGCGCTCTGGCCGCCTGCGTGCTTGCCGCGCTATTTGCATTGACGGCAAATGCGGCCCGCCGTCATCCATCGCGGAACGGATCTTATGTAGCTACTGCCTATTCGGTCACGGGCATTACTGCGTCGGGAGAGTGGACGCATCGCCATGTGGTTGCGGCCGATCCGGATATTCTGCCCATCGGATCGCGGATCAAGATCAAACACGCGGGCCGCTATTCCGGCGAGTATGTCGTGGCCGATACCGGAGCCAAGATACAGGGACGCAAGTTGGACATCTATATGCCCAGCACCAGGGAGTGCCTGAAATTCGGCGCCCGGCGCGTGCGGGTGCACGTGATTGAACTCGGCGACGGCACGCGCGCAGCCACGAAGGAGGCCGATAAAACCGTAAAGCGCGACGTCGAAAAAGACGTCAAAAAAGGCGTGGTCGGCGACGCGGCTACCGAAGTGGATTGGAAAGCCAAAGGCGCGCCGACCAGCAAAGCGGCCGAATCGGGCACATCGCCACCGCCGAAGTGAGTTTGCTAAAGGCGTCCGACCCGGAAACAAGTGTTAAGCGTCGGTTCGGTTTAAGAGGTGGGCCAGACCGCCGGCCCGGTACCACCGATACCCGTAGGGCTCAAGCAGAATGCGGTGAGTGCCCGATTCATCCGCAATGCTGTGATCGGCTGAGAGAAGATTTACCAGCCGCAAAAACTCTTCGGCCTCTAAACCCACAGCCAGCCGGATTTCACATGGATTTGCGCCCAAGTTATGCACGATCACGACCGAGTTCCCGCGCCAGTCGTAGCGAATCGCGAGAACGCCAGGCGTTTTGGTGCGAAGGACTTCAAAGTCGCCCCAACCGATCTCCGGAACTTCTTTCCGCATGCGGATGATGCGCTCTACCCAATTCAACAATGAATTCGGATCCCGGCGCTGCTCAGCGACGTTCACGTGTTCATAGGCATAGGCGCCTTCACTGATCACCTTCATGACCGGCTCGGAATTGGTTGAAAAGCCTCCCTGCGGTTCGGTGGACCACTGCATCGGCGTTCTGGCACACTGACGCTCAGGCAGAGAAAGATCGTCACCCATCCCGATCTCATCGCCATACCGGATGACCGGCGTGCCGGGCAGCGTCATCATCAAGCTGTAGGAAAGCTCGATCCTCCTTCTGTCCCCACGCAACATGGGAGCAAGCCGCCGCCGGATGCCCCTTCCGTAAAGCTGCATGTCCGGCTCAGGCGCGAACTCTGCGAATACCGCATCCCGTTGTTCGCTAGTTAATCGCCCCAGGTCCAGTTCATCGTGATTGCGGAGAAACTGACCCCACTGCGCTGTCGCGGGCCGGGGCTTCGTCGCGTTGAGGGCTTTCACCAGTGGGCGGCTATCGGCGCTCGCCAGCGCATAGAACAGTGTTTGATTCACTTGAAAGTTGAACATCATTTGCAGCCGCTCGCCAGTGGCTCCGAAGTATTCAAGGTCCGTATTGGGTAACACATTCGCCTCGGCCAACACGATGGCGTCGCCCTCGCGCCAGCTCAGGAATTCCCGAAACGTCCGCAGCATCCCGTATTGCTCTGCAGGGTGCATGACCTTTGCGCCTTTTGTAGCGATCACGAAAGGTACGGCATCCATACGGAATCCGGATACTCCGAGCTGAATCCAGAAGCCCATGATCTTCAAGATTTCGGCCTGTACTTCCGGATGGCTGGTATTGAGATCGGGCTGGAATTCGTAAAAGCGATGAAAGTACCAGGATTTCGCGACGTCATCGCGCGTCCATGTCGATTTCTGGAAACCGGGAAACACGACTCCGTCCTTACTGTGCTTGGGCTTTTTCTTTGACCACACGTACCAGTCCCGGTATTTGGAACGCGGATCGCGCCGGGCCTCGCGAAACCAGGGATGCTGATCGGAGGTATGATTTACGACTAAATCAATCAGGATCCTTATGCCGCGCTGCTCACAGGCATGTGTGAATTCCACAAAATCCCCAAGTGTCCCGAATTGCGGATCGACATTGTAGTAATCGGCAATGTCATAGCCACTATCGCGCCCCGGCGACGGCTGAAAGGGCATCAGCCAGAGGGCGGTCACTCCCAGACCCTGCAGATAATCGAGCCGCCGCATCATGCCTTTGAAGTCTCCGACGCCATCGCCGTCCGCGTCCATGAAGGTAGTGACGGAAAGGCAATAGACAATCGCGTTCTTGTACCAGAGGTCGTTAATCATGCGGCTCCCACACCCTAGTATGGTTCGCAAAGGCGCGCGGTTGATCCAGCGCCGGTGCGCAGGATGCAAAAATACAGAAGGTATGCGATCGGTTGCTGTCCAAGCAAAACCACCCCAAAGAAAATTCGGCTCGATGGCGTGGGGCGCACGGAAACGATTCCATCTCTGGCTCGTAAGTTGCAGTCTGAGTATCGTTGCTCCGGCATGTTTTGGACAACAAAACCCTCCCAGCCGCGGCCGCGACGTCACCAAGCTTTATGCCGAGAAGTGCGCCGGCTGTCATGGGGTAGACATGGCGGGCGGCTCGGCGTCCAGCCTGGTAGACGGCGTCTGGCGCTACGGAGGCGACGATGCTAGCTTGGCGGATAGTATTCGCAACGGGCATCCCGAGGTGGGTATGCCGGCGATGGGACAAGAATTCGACGCTCCCGAGATTCGCGGGCTTGTCATCTATATTCGCGAACGCGCCGCCAGCTTCAAGACAGCTCATACGAAATACAATGCTCCCTTGCCAGGCGCAATCGTCGAAAGCGAAGCCGGTTCGTTCAAGCTGGAACCCGTGATGGAGACCGGACTCGATACGCCTTGGGCGGTTGCCTTCTTGCCCGACGGCCGCCTGTTAGTGACGGAACGGCCGGGCCGCTTACGCATTATCGAAAAGGGAAAATTGCTGCCGGAAGCCGTACACGGCATTCCCGCCGTTTATGGAGGCGAGGGCGGATTGCTCGATGTTGTCTTGCATCCTGATTACTCGCGCCCAGGCAACGATTGGATTTATCTCTCGTATGGCGACAAGAGTCCGGGCGGCTTGGCAATGACGGCCGTGATTCGGGGCCGCTTGCGCGATGGCGCGTTTGTCGATCAGCAACAAATTTTCAAGGCTAACGACTCTCAATATCGTGTGGGCGGGCAGCGCTTCGGGTCACGGCTTTTGTTCGACGGTAAGGGACACCTGTTTTTCTCGGTGGGTGACCGCGCCTGTCCTGGTGACGAACAGGATCTTTCGCAACCGAATGGGAAAGTGCATCGCGTCAACGACGACGGCAGCATCCCCGGGGACAATCCCTTTGTCAAACAGCCTGGGGCGGTAGGCAGCATCTGGACATATGGCGATCGCAATCCACAGGGGCTCGCCTTCAGCCCCGTGACGGGGGATTTGTGGGAGTCTGAGCACGGTCCCCGCGGCGGCGATGAACTGAATATTCTTCACGCCGGCCACAATTATGGTTGGCCTGTAATCACTTTTGGCATGAACTACGATGGAACACCGATTACCAATCACACCGCCCATCCCGGCATGGATCAGCCGGTTACCGATTGGGTTCCTTCCATCGCCACGAGTCCGCTCACGTTTTATACCGGCGATCAGTTCCCGCGATGGAAGAACAATCTATTTCTTGGCTCGCTGGCGGCGCAGGAACTCCTGCGCTTGGTGGTGGAGGGCCAGAAGGTAGTACACCAGGAAATACTCTTTAAAGGCATTGGACGCGTGCGCGATGTCCTGAATGGTCCGGACGGCTACCTATACGTCGTGCTCAACCAGCCTGACCGCATCGAGCGGCTCGTACCCGCACCTGCCATCGCCGGCAAACACGGACCGTAGCGTCACTCTGTGAATTCTTTCGCGTTTATTCCGGTCTAACGGACAGGCACATCGAGCAGTGTCACCCAATATTGAAGCGATTGCAGTGTGAAGCCGGCGAGAATCAAGCTAATTCCGATGACGCCCATGCGCCGTAACGGCATGTGATCCGCCGTCCACTCAATAAACGGCGTGCAAGCGTTCGAGACCGCGGTGACGATGCCGATCACGAGTCCGGCTTTCACTCCCAGAGCCAGGGCTATGGTGTTCTCATGCCCTACTAAGGCGCTAAGATATCCGGCGACTCCATAACCGATGGTCCGGTTTATCGCGGCAAGGATTTGCCGCTTGGTCAATCGCGGGTAAGTGGCCGGTGCGTAGTCGAGCGTGGGCCGGATGCCGATCCGGTAGGCGACTATTTGTCCGAGCGCGCTCAAAGCGCCAAAGGCAATTCCGAATCGCGGTCCGAACAAAACGCTAGCCCCGAGCCCAAAACCGCATGCCCGAATACAGCTCATGGTGGCGTCATACCAGAATCCGGGCTTGGCGCCACGCCGCGAAGCGCGAGAGAATTCCCAGGCGAGCGTGACGCCGTGCGCCACGCCACTGGCCAAGCCAAAAACCGGTCCGAGGACGAGACCGTAACCGGTTCCAAAGAGCGCTCCGTAGGTAACGCCCCTCGTCAGCGTGCGAAGCGGTCCATGGTCCCCACCCAAGAGATCGTAGGTGAGGTATAGCGCTCCGAGCACGTCGAGCGAGTTGCCGATAATGCTGACCAGAGCCAGGACGTGCTTGTCGATCACCAAAACGATCTGATTTAGGAAGCGCCGGCCGCTTGGCTGCTCATCTGCTCCTTCATTTTCTTCTTCATTTCCTGAGGCGTCGGCTCGGCCATGTGCGTACCCACCATCCAGGGATTGCCATCCGGATCGATGACGGTACCGCAGCGGTCCCCCCAAAACATATCCATCACCGGCCCCATCGGCGTGGCCCCCAGCTTGATCGCCTTGGCGACTACCTGATCGACGTTCTCTGCCGTCACGTACAGCGAAGCTGGCGTGGCGCCGATGGTCTTGGCCGTGCGTGCGCCCCGCGCGCCCTCCGGCCCGAGCATCAACGTGGCGCCCCTGAGTGTCAGTTCGGCATGCATCGGTTTGCCGTCGGGTCCGTTCATGATTCCACGCTTGGTGAACCCGAATGCCTTTTGATAAAAGCTGACCGCGGCCTTAATATCGGCGACGGTCAACATGACGGTTACTGCGCCGTAAGCTTTCCGGTTGAGAGGATCGATTTTTTTCGGCATAGCTCTCCTTTGAAGTAGCCGAGCCATTGTACATCAGTGAAAGCGTATGGATGGATGGGTTGACATCTTACCTGGCAAATGCGCATACTCGGGTTAGATGTCCACCCAAGATGAGAAGAGCCGGATTGCCCTGCTGCAGGGGACCTTGGATTTACTGATCCTTCGCACGCTGCGCTTCGGGAAACAGCACGGGCAAGGAATTGCGCGGGCAATACAGGAGCAGTCGGAAGACGTCCTGCTGGTTGAGCATGGGGCGCTGTATCCCGCTTTGCAGCGTTTGGAAGCACAGTGCTGGATTAGCGCCGAATGGGGAACATCGTCAAATAATCGCAAGGCGCGCTTCTACACCATCACCAAACAGGGGCGCAAGCAGTTGGTTAGTGAAACGGGCCGCTGGCGTACGCTGGCGACTGCCATTGCGCGCATACTCGGGCCGGAGGGCCAGGAGGGCTAGTGGTGTTTTGGCGGCGCAAGCGACCCGCAAGCGATTTGCGGCTCTTGTGACCGGCTATTCGCCGCGCATCACTTCGAGGGGCCGTTGATCGAGAATTCGAGCGCTGGCAAGCCAGCCCGCGAGGTTCGCCAGCAGCGCGGTTCCCAACATGACGACCAGCAGCGAAAGCCAATCAAAGTCGAAATTCGTCTCGATAAATCTAGCGGACACGATGCGGGTAAAGAGGTTGGCGAGCACTCCGCCCACGAGTCCGGCGACCGCGCCGAGAATCGAGAACTCGACCGAGAAGATGCCGGTGATGCGCCGTCTGGTAGCGCCGAGGGTTTTGAGAATTGCCACTTCGCGAATACGGCGGTAGCGCGTCCCGGCCACGCTCGAAGACAAAATAATGATGCCCGCGAGGATGGCGAAGAGCGCTAAGAAGCGCACGACCAGGGCTACCTGATCAACCGCTTCCTGGATACGGCCAAGAACATCGGCGAGGTTCATCACGGTAATAGTGGGAAAGTTCTCGAAGATGGCCTCTTCCACGGCGGGGATGCGGGGAGCATCGACATGGACTGCTCCGTAATAGACAACGGGCAGCTTTTGCAGCGCCAATTGCGGGAAAACCAGGTCATAACGAACCGGGGAGCGCTGCTCGCGACGAAAAACAGCGACCAGGGGAGCATCGATAGCGCGTCCCGCGATTTGAAAGCGCAGCCGATCGCCGACTTGCAGATGAAAGTCGCGCTGCGCCTGTTCGGAAACGGCAAGCTGCGGGGCAGCGCTCGAGGCGGGCCACCAGGAACCTTGCCGCAACTTCAACCCATCGGGCAAGGCTCGCGCGGTGGTGATGCGAACGGTTTGGAGTTGATCTTTGCGAACTTTGGTTAAGGGCAACTGTTCCGTCGGGACGCCATTCTTTTCCAGCATGCGAGAGACGATGTAACCGACCAGTTGCACTTTGCCACTTACTCCCGGCTGCGATTCAATCAGCTTGGTGACATCGGAAGAATTGCGGACATCGAGCAGGAAGAGATTGCCCTCGCGGCCCGGACCTTCGCTTCGCACTTCGCGCAAGACGGTGCGCTGCAGGAGGTACGTGGTGAGGGTGAACATCACGCCGATGCCTAAAGCAACCAACACGGAACGGGCCTGATTGCCGGGACGATAGAGATTCGCGAAGCCATGGCGGAAGGCCGGCGGGAGACGCTTGCTCGAAAACTTGACGATGCGGCGCATGAGGAAGAGCAGCAGAGCGGCCACAGCGGTCAGAAGCACAATGCTCGCGGTCAGCCCGGCCATAAAATAGAGGCCCATTTTCCAGGAGCCGCTGAGCCAGACGGCAATGAAACAGAAGCCGGCCAGGATCAGCAACGCGCCTAACCAACCAGGAAGTTTTTCGCGCCAGTGCTTGCGGCTTTCGAGGGTTGCGTCGGCCATGTTGCGGCGGAACACCAGACTAGGGCGCACGTTTCGAATACTGAGCAGCGGAGGCACGGTGAAGAGAAGCGTGGCCAGCACGCCGAGACTCAATCCTTGGAGGCTGAAGGACCAATCCCAGGGCACTTCGGGAAGCAGAGCGAAGACGCGCTGAATCAGCAAGGGGAACGATTTCTGGACAAGCGCACCAACGGCCACGCCAATGATGCCGCCAGCGAGGCCCAGCCAGAGGGTTTGAATGAGATAGATCTGCATCACCTGATTCGCCCGCGCGCCAACGGCTTTCATCACGGCGATGGTGTCCATGCGCTGCTGCAAGTGAGAGTACATGGCCATGGCTACACCAAGCGAGCCGACGATCAGGGCGATCAAGCTGATGAGACTCAGGAAGGTGGTGGTGATGTCGAGCGCTTTCCCGACTGCCGGGCTGCCATCGCGGTAATCGCTGATGAACACGCGCCGAACGACGCCTTCAATGTCGGAATGCATGCGGTCCAGATCGACGCCGGGTTTGAGCTTAAACAGAAATCGCTGGGCGGCGCGGCTGCCAAATTGAATTAATCCGGTTCGCTCCAGACCTTCGCGGCGCATCAAAATGCGCATGCCCGGACCAAAACCGGAAGCCAGCCGATCCGGTTCGGCAAGCAAGGTACCAGTGATGCGAAATTCTTTGCCGCCCAAGCGGATGGAATCTCCGAGCGACACTTTGAGGCGCATCAGCAGCTCAGGCGTGACGACAATCGAGCAGTCATCGCTCAGAAGAGTTCGAAGCGGCTGGGCGGGGCGCAGGGTCAATTTACCGTAATAGGGATAAGCCGCCGGATCGACGGCTTTGATCGAAACCATCTGCGGGATTCGCTGGCGCGCCGACGCAGCCATGGAGACGGTCTCAGTGACGCGAGTAAGAGTGCCGTCACGAGCCCCGATCGCATCCATCTTTTGGATCTGGGCGACGGTGGGATAATCCCACATTTGCGCCTGGACATCCGCGGCGATTAACTGCTTGGCATTGCGGAGCAGCATGCCTTTGAAGGCGTAGCCGAAGCCTTTGACGCCGCTCAGCGCGGCGACGCCTACCGCCACCGCCAGGACCACGAAAAGAAATTTGCCAGGCGAGGCACGCAACTCGCGCCAGGCGATTCGCGAAGCGGTGCGAAGGAACACGATTAGACTTCCACCGGCCGCGCGACTGATTCGTCGCTGAGGACCTGTCCGTCACGCAAGGTAAGAATACGATCGCCGTATTCGGCGAGTCTACGGTCATGCGTAACCAGGACGAGCGTAGCGTTCTCTTCGCGGTTGAGCTGAACCAACAGATCGAGCACGTGCTGGCCATTTGCGCTATCGAGATTGCCGGTGGGTTCGTCGGCCATCAGAATGGGAGGCTGCGTGATGAAGGCGCGAGCCAATGCGACTCGCTGCTGCTCGCCGCCCGAAAGCTGTACAGGGTAATGATGCGCGCGATTAGCGAGACCGACGCGTTCGAGCAGCTCGCGCGCCCGCCGACGCGACTGCCCATTCAAGCCGCTCAGCTCGGCGGGAAGCAGGACATTTTCTTCCGCCGTGAGAGTAGGCACAAGCTGGTAAGACTGAAAAACGAAGCCGATCTTGCGGCCCCGGACGCGGGCCAGCCGATCTTCCCCCATGTTGGTGATGTCGGTTCCATCGAGGATGATGCTTCCGGAAGTAACGGTGTCCAGCCCTGCCAGAAGGCCGAGCAGCGTGCTCTTACCGCTTCCCGAGGCGCCCATGATGGCAAGAAATTGGCCGCCGGGAACGCTAAACGTAATGTCGCGAAGGATTTCAACGCGGCTGGGCGGATTCTCGAT
>DASYAX010000124.1:0-5237 GCA_036501045.1 Bryobacteraceae bacterium | reverse complement strand
GGCCCGGTCAAGCGCAATGTAAAACACCACCATCGGCGCTCCGGTGCTGCGGGATAAAACCACCGGCCCAGGCTTCGCCACATATCGCGGTCCCTTCGGCCCATCAATGGTGAACGCCGCCGTCCATCCCTGCTCGATCTCCCGCCGCATGCCCAGCAGCGCTCGCACTGCGCCCTTCGAACTCGACCCGCGCACTTTCACAAACCCGAACTTCTGCATGATCCGCCCGGTGTACTCGCCGTCGAAGCTGTCGCTGCTCATCACTCGCACCTGCAAATCGCGGCACCAATACATGGCGGGAATCATGCAGTTATGCCAGAACGAATAAACCTTCGGCCGCTCCGCCAGGCTCTTGGGTGAGCCGTCTTCCCACGAAACTGAAAAGCGTATCGTCGGCCCCAGAATCCGAATCGCCAGAAATCCCGCCCACTCGATCATCCACAGCAGAATTCGCTGCTTCAGCGTGAATTTCCGCCACGGCTTGTCGATTCTGGGCGCAACGGGAGTAGCGACGGCATTCACGAATTTATTGTAGCCGCTGCTCACCCTAGAAAGACGGTGGGGAGACGGGCGTCCTCGCCCGTCCACCTTCGGCGTAGGTACAAACCCATCCGGCAAAGCTGAATCCAAGCCGCGTGCCTCAAACCGAGCCAACTCCCGAAACTCGTCGCCTGACTGCCACGGAAATTTTTGACGCTGCGGCCGCCAGCGCCCGCTCCGAACTCAAGCGTCCGTGGCGCGCGCTTGCAATCTCCGGCTTGGCCGGAGGCATGACCATGGGCCTCACTGCGATCGCCGTATCGTCAGTGCGAGCCGTTCTTGGCAATGGCGGTTGGCAGAACCTGATCTCCTACATGGTCTATCCCATCGGCTTCATCGCCGTCATCATCGGACGCCAGCAGCTTTTCACCGAAAACACGCTTTATCCGGTAGTTCTCGTGCTCGACGAAAGTCGCTGGCTAATCAAAATGCTTCGCCTCTGGGCGGTCGTATTCGCCTCAAACATCGCTGGCGCCACGGCGTTTGCCGCCCTCGCCAGTTATTCGACCGCGCTCAGGCCGGAAATCAAAGTGCAACTCATCGCTCTCGGCAGCCAAGCCGTAGAGGGCAGCTTCACCCATCTCTTTTGGAGCGGCGTTGTCGGCGGTTGGCTCATCGCCCTGGTCGCCTGGATGGTCAGCGCCAGCCACTGGACCATCGGCCAGGTCGTCATGATCTGGCTCCTGACCTTCGTAGTAGGAGTCGGCGGCTTCGCTCACTGCATCGTGACCAGCTGCGAAATCCTGTCCGCCGCCATGGCCGGACCAATCACCGCCAACGCTTACCTTCACTGGCTGCTCGCGGCGGTGCTGGGCAATATAGTCGGGGGCGTAGGTATTGTGAGCTTGTTGAACTACGGGCAAGTTCGCCAGGAATAGGTCTATCAGGAATATTTCCGTAAGCTATTTTCTCTCCCCCACGACTGTCATCCCGAACTCGTTCGCCGAAGGCGGACGAGAGGGACCCTGCCCTGAGCGCAGCCGAAGGGGACCGTACGATGCGAATGTATCGGCGTGAACGCGCGTAGGGACTACTACTGCTACTTGCATCTCTGCTCAAGCGCTCGGTCTAGCCTGCATTACCATTTGACGCATGCACCCAGCGCTCAAGATCACCCATCATCGCCCCTGGCCATTACCCGCAGGCCCTTGGATCATGGAACAGACATGGAACGATCTCCTCTTCGCCCACTGGCCCATCGATTCAAACCTAATGCGCCCGCTGATCCCATCTGCCCTCGCACTCGATACCTTCAATGACCGCTGCTGGGTGGCGGTCACGCCATTCCATATGACCGGAATCCGCGCTCGTTTTATGCCCCAGCTCCCCGGCCTCTCTGCCTTTCCTGAACTCAATGTTCGAACCTATGTGAACTTCGGCGGAAAGCCCGGCGTGTACTTTTTCAGCCTCGACGCGGGAAGCCAGATCGCCGCCTGGGTTGCGCGGAAAACATACCACCTCCCATACTTCCACGCCCGCATGAGCACGGCTAACAAAGACGGATGGATTCACTACCATTCCATTCGCGATTCAGGTACAGAACTCAAAGCCAAATTTCGCCCAACCACTCCCGTCGAGCTGAGAAATCCCGGAACCATCGAACACTGGCTGACCGAACGTTATTGCCTCTACACCACTATTCGCGATTCCGTTTACCGCGCCGAAATCCATCACCAGCCCTGGCCCTTGCGGAACGCGGAATGCGGATTTTTCGCAAATTCTATGGCCGTTTCAGCCGGTATCCAGCTGCCCCGAACCCAGCCGCTGCTGCACTTCGCTAAACGGCTGGAGGTGCTGATCTGGCCGCTGAAAAAGGCTTGACAAGCCGTACTGAAACATTGTCGGTTCGCCTTCTGCTTTGCAAATCCAGCTCACGAGTTTTATTGCGTGCTGTTCTGCCTTCCCATATCCTGCGACTAGATGGCTATCTCGACCGGTCCCGAGCAGCTGTTACTGGAGCTGTTTGCGATCTTTGTCTCTGCCAAGGCTGTTGGCGAGGTCTTTGAACGCATCGGCCTTCCTTCCGTTCTGGGAGAGATTTTGGCCGGGGGCATCCTGGGGCCTTATGCGCTCGCATGGGTTCCCGTTAGCGACAGCATCCATTCGGTCGCCGAACTCGGCGCTATTTTCGTACTCTTCAGCGCCGGCCTTGAAACCAGCCCCAGAGAACTCATTCGCATTGGCGCCAAATCTCTAAGCGTCGCCATTGCCGGCGTGGTCGTTCCTTTCGTCCTGGGATTTGTTTACATGAAAATGCGCGGCTACGTGAACAGCGAATCGGTTTTCGTTGGCGCTGCCATGGTCGCCACCAGCGTGGGAATCACCGCCCGCGTGTTTGCCGATCTCCATCTGCTGTCGACAGAAACCGCCAAGATCATTCTGGGAGCCGCCGTCTTCGATGACATTTTGGGAATGGTGCTGCTGGCCATCGTCGGCGGCATGGCTACCGGGCATGTGGACTGGTTACACATGGGCGTTCTCATCGGTGAGGCGGTGGGCTTCGCCCTCTTCATGCTGTTCGTGGCGCCCCGCATCGTGCGCCGGATGGAACCGAGTGTAGAGCAGCTCTCAATGCAGAATGCTTCGCTGATCGTGGCGTTGGCGATCTGTCTGCTTCTGTCCTGGCTGGCGGTCAAGATCGGCATTGCCGCCATCATTGGAGCGTTTTTTGCCGGCTTGGTATTCGCCGATTACGCGCCACAATGGAACCTTATCCCTCGCGTTGGCGGAATCACGGAGTTCCTCGCTCCCTTTTTCTTCTTCCTCATCGGCACCCGCCTGAATGCCTCGCTCTTGACCCGCGAGACCATCATTTCGGCGCTGGTGATTTCGTTCCTGGCGATTATCTCCAAACTGATCGGGTGCGGCCTGCCGCTCATTGGCAAAGGATGGCGCCAGGTTCTGCAGGTAGGCACAGGCATGATGCCACGGGGAGAGGTCGCTCTTATTGTTGCATTAGTCGGCCTCCAGTCCGGCATCGTCAGCGAGCCCACCTATGACATCGTGGTGCTTATGACCGCCGTTACCACCGTACTTGCTCCTCCGCTGCTGCGGATTTTATTCCGCCGTGAAATCGAGGAACACCGCGACTCCCACATGCCCCAGCCTGTCCGGTTATAATTCCGCCTTCACAGGAAGTGCGCATGACCCTCGCTGGACGTGTAGCCGTCATCACCGGCGCCTCTCAAGGCATCGGACGCGCGTGTGCATTAAAGCTGGCACAATGCGGCGCCCATGTGGCCCTGCTTGCCCGCAATCGCGGAAAGCTCGAAGAAGTGAGTCAGGAAATTGCAGTTGCAGCACGGGCGGGGACGCCCGTGCCCCCAAAATCATCATTGGACGAGCATGGGGATACGGGCGTCCCCGCCCGTTCTTATCCAACCGACATAGAAAATGAAGACCAGATCAAATCCACTTTCAAATCCATCCTCCGCGAATTCGGCAAGATCGATATTCTGGTCAACAACGCCGGCATTACCCGCGATCAGTTAGTAATGCGCATGAAGCGCGCCGATTGGGATTCGGTTCTCAACACCAACTTGACCTCGGCTTATCTCTGCACTCAACAGGTGACCTCATCCATGCTCAAGCAACGCTGGGGCCGGATCATCAACATTGCTTCGATCTTTGGCCAGATGGGTCAGGCAGGGCAGGCTAATTACTCTGCATCCAAAGCCGGACTGATCGGCCTCACTATGGCGGTCGCGCGTGAACTTGGATCGCGCAATATCACCTGCAATGCCGTCGCCCCGGGATTCATCGAAACCGCCATGACCGCCGAACTACCCGAAGAATTAAAACAGAGTGCGTTAAAAATGATTCCCGTCGGCCGCATTGGCTCTCCCGACGACGTAGCTAATTGCGTGGCCTTTCTTGCTTCCGAAGGAGCGTCGTACATCACCGGCCACGTTCTAAACGTGAACGGCGGTATGCTGATGGGGTAAAGGGTAAGGGAGCAAGAAATATAGAGGTGGCACAAGCCTCCTCTGTGGCTTTTCTCCGTGATCCCCGTGTCTTCGGTGGTAAAAGCTTTTGACTTTGATTTCGCACGATCGAAATGAATGTGATCGCGGTTGCCTTTCTCTGCGATCTCTGCAGGTTTTCTCTGCGCTCTCTGCGGTTAAAGGCTTCTGATCGTCCAAAAAATGAAATCAAACTACCAGGAACGAACTGCTGCCGTAAATGAGTTTCAGTTTCAGCGCTCCGAATCGCCAGAACAAATTGCTCAGACCCGCGAGCTCTTCCTCGAATACGCGAACTCTCTCGGCTTCAGTCTGTGTTTTCAAAGCTTCGATCAGGAGCTCGCATCTCTGCCCGGCGATTACGCGCCACCCGAAGGTCGATTAATCCTCGCTACCAGCAACGGCAACCCTGCGGGCTGCGTCGACTTGCACCAGATCGACCGGGATATTTGCGAGATGAAGCGCCTCTACGTTCGCCCGGACTTTCGTGGAAAAGGTCTAGGCCGTGAGCTTGCAAAAAGAGTAATCGCAGAAGCGCGCCAGATCGGATACAAATACTTACGTTTGGACACCGTCGAACCGGTCATGAAAACTGCAGTGGCCATGTACCGCCAGTTCGGGTTCCGCGAGATTCCGTCCTACCGTCAGAACCCGATCGATGGCGCGCTTTACATGGAACTACAATTGTGAACTTTGAAAGGATCTTATGAAATCCATTCTTCTCTGCTGCGTCCT
>DASYAX010000123.1:0-2028 GCA_036501045.1 Bryobacteraceae bacterium | reverse complement strand
TCGGCGTCGATCTCGATTACGACCAGCTCGCGCGTGGCCGCGAACGTTACGCCGAATGCGCCTATCGCAAGCGCGACGACGAAGCCGAGATGCGCAAGCATGTCGATCCCAACTGGCGCCGCATCCTCCCGCGCTGGTGACGAGATACTTTCCAGGCGCGGAGTTTAAGGCTTTGATTTTCACTATCGCAGGGAGGCATGGAAACCAATGAAGCCCCAGGAATTCTGCAGCAAACTTCGCGGCGTGATCGCATTCCCCATCACGCCTTTCAAATCCGATCTGTCGCTTGATGTTCCCGGCCTGCGAAAAAATATCCAGCGCCTGCTGAAGCATCCGATTTCGGCGATCGTCGCGGCCGGCGGAACCGGCGAAATTTATTCGCTCACGCCCGCCGAACACGGCGAAGTCGTCAAAGCCATCGTCGAAGAAACGGCTGGCCGCGTCCCGGTTTTCGCCGGCACAGGTTTCAATTGGCCCCTCGGCATCGCGCTAGCAAAACAATCCGCGCAGCACGGTGCCGACGCAATCCTGGCCTTGCCGCCCTATTATCCGAGTTGCGACGACGAAGCGCTCACCGACTATTACGCCGCGATCGGCTCCGCAACCGCGCTTCCGTTTTTCGTCTACAGCCGTGACTGGGTGAATCCCTCGCCCGCTTGGGTCGAAAATCTCGCCGCTCGCGTCCCCACGCTGGCCGGCTGGAAAGACGGACAGGGCGACATTCGCCGCTACCAGCAGATCATGCAGCGCCTCGGCGACCGCCTCTATTGGATCGGTGGCGTCGGCGACGATTGCGTTCCCGGCTATTACAGCATCGGCATTCGCACCTACACGTCGAGCATCGCCACCGTCGCGCCCAAACTCTCGATTCAGCTTCACGAAGCTGCCGCAGCGGGCGATTCCGCCACGCTCGCCTCGATCATGCGCGATTACGTCCTTCCTTTATACGCATTCCGCACGCGCCGCCGCGGCTACGAAGTCAGCGTGATCAAGGAAATGATGAATCTCACGGGCCAAGCCGCCGGCCCCGTGCGTCCGCCCCTGCCCAACCTCCGCCCCGACGAAATGGCCGAAGTCCGCACGCTGGTCGAGCGCTGGAAACCTGTCCTCACTCCTTAGCTTTTTCGCTATTCAGCGCTCGTAGCGTGGCTCTCTGTGCCAATGGTTTTCGGTCCCGCATCCCAATCCCATCTGCAAGCAAAGCGTGGGTGGCCGTTGTTTTGTTGTTGTCGTCGCCGTTGCATTTGTAACGCCGGCGTCTCGCCGGCTCTGCTGCATCATCTCGGCGCCACTAGCGTTTGGTTTTGCGGCCGCCCCCTTTTGGGCGGGTGCCTTCGGTTTTGCTTTACAATCTGCCACCCACTGAATCGCTCATCACAAACGAACCCGAATACAAACAGAGCAAGGCAAAAATTTCTCTTGACACGGTACTACTATTATATAGTAGATTCAGACGCGAGATAGTAGGAATCGCATGCCGCGCCCAAAGCTAGCCAAACTGGAACTCCAAATCTTGGAAATCCTTTGGAGCCACGGTAAGGCCTCCATCCGCGAAATTCAGGAATCGTTTCCCGAGCCCCGCCCGGCCTACACCACCATCCAGACCACCGTATATCGCCTGGAAGGGAAGAAGGCCGTGCGCCGGGTTCGCAAAATCAGCAATGCTCACATTTTTGAGCCGACCGTCGCGCGTGATGTGGCCCGCCATCGATTGCTCGACGAAATCCTCAGTTTCTTCGGAGGGAAAGCGCAACCCATGATGGCGCAGCTCGCCGAAGCCGGAAAACTCACACGCGCCGACATCCGCGAGCTGGAAAAAACCATCGACAAATTGGAACAAGAGCGAAAAGTCTCGATGAAAATGAAGGAGAAATCAAAATGACCCCCTTGATTTTTAGCGCTCTCACGAACCATCTTTGGCAGTCAACGATCTTCGCTCTCGCCATCGTGTTATTCGCTCTCGTCTTCCGCAAAAATCGCGCCCAAGTCCGGTATTGGTTGTGGCTGAGCGCGTCACTGAAATTCCTC
>DASYAX010000122.1:0-60180 GCA_036501045.1 Bryobacteraceae bacterium | reverse complement strand
CTTTGGTGATTATGATTCAATATCGACTTTGCCCAGTTCCCTTTGGGGCACCATAAATTCCACATTGTCGGCCATCAAGAAATTCTACTCCTGCGAAAAATTGATGTCTAAGCCACTCCTTCTAACTCGGTTTGGGTCAGCACTTCATCAGCCTGTACCAAGCGAAGAGGGCATAGAGTATAAAAGGCCTTATCGTTGTGAGTGGATCGTCGCCCATGCCGTATTCGGCCGCAAGCTCTTCGCTCGTTTTCAGAAGATCTAAAACGCCGCCTAATTTTGAAGGCGTTGTACACGTGCAGCAAGATCGTGGATGCGGACCGCGCCGCCCTTGAAGCGATCTCTAGGTCATGCACAAGCTCGCCCGAATTCTTGAGAGCTGGACACGCAGCAAAGACCTTTTCGTCACTTCTAGCACCTGGTCCATCAGAGAGGACGAACGTTTGACCAAAACCGGTCGGTCCCGAAAAACGCCGCTAGCACGCTCAAACGAGTGGGTGGCGTGTGGCCGAGTCGTCCGATTACTGCAACCAGGCTCGTTGGGCCGATCGGATCGGAGCGCCGGATGAAATCACGGGTATTATTATGGCGGTGACTGTATGAATATGACCAGGCGCGAACTTCTGGTAACGACCACTGGACTTGCGCTCTCGAGCAAGGCTCACGCCCAAGGCCGTGTCGAGCAGAACACCGGTGCACAGGATGTGGTGCTTTGGTACGACAAGCCTGCCACACGGTGGGCGGACGCGCTGCCCATTGGTAATGGGCGACTCGGCGCGATGGTGTTCGGTGGAGGTGCGGACGGAACACCTGCGAAGGAATTTTTGCAGGTCAACGAGGACACGCTTTGGTCGGGCAAACCGCAGGACGGGAATAATCGGGACGCAAGCCAGTATCTTTCGGCGATTCGGAGGGCAGTGATTGAGGAGGGCGATTACCACCAAGCGGACCGCCTGTGCCACAAGATGCAAGGCTTGTTTGCGGAGGCGTATCAGCCGCTGGCAAACATTGCGATCGAGTTTCAGCATACGAGTGACCCCGAGCAGTATCGGCGCGAGTTGAATTTGGACACGGCATGCGCACGCACGACGTACTCGATTGGTGACGTGGAATTTGAGAGCGTTTCGTTTGCTTCGGCTCCAGACCAGGTGCTCGTGTATCGTGCGACAGCGAGTGTATCGGGAACGCTCGAGTGCGAAATCGCTTTGAGCAGCGCCTTGCAGAAGAGCGTTTCGAGTGCGGGCACGCAACAGCTTGTATTAACGGGCAAAGCGCCATCGCATGTGGCGGGCGCCGGGCACCCAAATTCCGAGGACCCGGTGAAGTATTCGGATGTGCTTGGCAACGGCATGTACTTCGCGGCTGTAGTGCGAGTGCATGCGGATGGAGGCACGGCTGCCGTCGAAGGAGATCGTCTTCGAGTGCGGGGTGCGAATGCGTTCACAGTACTATTGACGGCAGGCACAGGCTTCCGCGGCTACAAGACTGTTCCGCATACGAAGGTGGACGACATCGTGCGAGACGCGGAGCGCGCGATGGAGGCAGCAGCCGCGAAAAGCTTTGACGCATTGCGTGCGGGCCAGGTCGGGGATTATCAGACATTGTTCCGGCGCGTTTCGCTACGTCTGGGACCAAGAGCACTCGCCGCGGGCAAGAGCACAGACAAGCGGCTGAGCGAAGTGGGGAATACGTTTGATCCGTCGCTGCTGGCTCTTTACTTTCAGTACGGACGTTATCTACTCATCAGCAGTTCCCGACCGGGAACCCAGCCTGCCAACTTACAAGGTATCTGGAACGGGTCTGTGACGCCGCCGTGGAGTTCGAATTGGACGGCGAACATCAACATCCAGATGAATTATTGGCTTGCAGAGACGTGCAATTTGGCCGAGTGCGCCCAACCGCTTTTCGACCTCGTTGCGGGACTGAGCGAAACCGGCAATCGCACGGCACAGGAGACCTACAATCTGCCAGGTTGGGTATCGCACCACAACGTGGATTTGTGGCGGGCGGCGAATCCTGTGGGAGAGGGCGTAGGTCAGCCCACGTGGGCGAATTGGAACATGAGCGGAGCATGGCTGTGCCAGCATCTGTTCGATCACTACCTATTCACGGGCGACACTGAGTTTCTGCGCTCACGTGCGTATCCGCTGATGCGCGGCGCCGCCGAGTTCTGTCTTGCATGGCTGATCGATGACGGAAAGGGACACTTGACAACATGTCCTTCCGAATCAACCGAAAACAACTTCATGGCGCCTGACGGAGCGCCCGCAATGACGAGTGCGGGCTGCACGATGGATATGACTCTCATTCGGGAGCTGTTTGCAAATTGCGTTCACGCAAGCGAGGTTCTTAAGATCGATCTGGAGTTTGCTGGAAAACTCGCGGCGGCATCCAAACGATTGATCCGATTTCAGATTGGAAGGTACGGACAGCTACAGGAGTGGTCGGTCGATTTCGAGGAGGCGACACCTGGACAGCGGCACATGTCGCACTTGTACGGTTTGTATCCCGGCAACCAGATCACACCCTCGGCAACGCCCGACCTTGCGAAGGCAGCGCGTGTTTCGCTCGAAAGGCGGTTAGTTAACGGTGGCGCGTATACAGGTTGGAGCCGCGCGTGGGCGATCAACTTCTGGGCGCGCTTGGAAGATGGAGATTCGGCGTGGGATTCGCTCTCCATGCTGATGCAGCACAGCACGAACTTGAATCTGTTCGACACCCATCCTGCGAAAGAAGGACCTATCTTTCAGATTGACGGGAATTTTGGCGCGACAGCGGCGATTGCCGAGATGCTGCTGCAGAGCCACTCGGGGGTTATTGATTTCCACCCCGCGCTGCCGTCGGTTTGGGCGGAAGGCGAAGTAACCGGCTTGCGTGCACGCGGCGGCTTGACCGTCGGCATGCGATGGGAGCACGGAAAATTGGCCGAAGCTTCGCTTGAGCCATCGCTGAATCGCACATTCGTTATCCGGGTGCCGGAGCCGCAACGGATTGCCGAGATTACAAGCGCTCGCAGTGGGGCGATCCCGTTGGCACGGCTGCAAGAACGGATGTTGCGATGCCAATTGCGTGCAGGCCAGCGGTATCGGGTCGCGTTCACCTGACGTTCAGAAGAGCGGAACGCCTCGGATTAACCCATTCCGCTGTGGGATGAGCGGTAACGTTGCAGTGCAGAATCTTGCGCCGGCCATGCTCGATGACTAGGGAAGCAGTACAGCAGCTTGAACGTCAACGTGGGTACAGTGAAGAAATCAAACGCGACAATCACCTCGCGATGATTGGCGAGAAATGCCTTCCAGCGCTGATCAGGGTTCCCGGGTCGGGGCTGCAGGCCTCGGAGATACCTGGCCACCGTGCGTTCGGAGATGTTGAAGCCGAGCTTCAGCAGCTCACCGTGTATCTTTGGCGCTCCCCAGTCGTCATTCTCGAGCCTCATCTTACGAATGAGACTTCGAACCTCTTCGGTGATCCTAGGTCGGCCGCCCCGCTGCCGGGATCGCCAGCGCCAATAGAGTCGGAAGCCTTTTCGATGCCACCGCGATTACGGTAGCTGGCTTCACGATCGCAAACATCCGACCATCGCGGCCAACCGCTCCGCAGCATGATCCAAAAGAGCCGATTCGAGGCGACTCAGCACCGGCCGTCGACGTTTCCGCCTCAGCACAGCCACCTGTTGGCGCAGCGCGAGCACCTCCAGCCGACTACGAAAGAAAACCGCAAGAGCGGCGAGAATCGCGCCGAGTATATCGATCACAAATCAGCTGTAACACGGTGCAACGATTCCGTCAGCCGCATCTGGGTCACAGGGCAAACCATTGATCTCACACATCAGTACAGATTTGACTACGCACAGGAACCTATCTCGGGCGCGTGCGCGACGAAGCTCCTACTGCAATTTCGCTAAAAGAAAAAGGCCCGGCGCGAACCGGGCCTTCTGGTTTCGGTGGTCTTACGCTACCGCGCCATCGACCAGCGTCGGTCCTTGCAGATCGGCGAAAGTGGTGTTGACGATGTCGCGGATTTGCGGTGTGATGTCCTCGCTGCAGGCCAGGTATCGCAGTGTGGTTTCCAGGCTGCTATGACGCAACCACTTTTGGATCTTCCGCACCGACACGAGTCCTCCTTCATGGTGCATGGTGGCGAACGTCTTGCGGAAGCGATGTAGTTCCCATTTCTTGCAGACCGGGTGTTCATCGCACTGCAGCTCCTGTTTGTTCCGGCATTCGCCGCAATTCAACCCGGCGCGAAGGGCGAGCTTCTTCAACTTCCGCAGCAGATGCCGTCGGGCTTCCCCTCTTTCGTCGGGAAGATCAGCCGCGTACCGGGATACCGGCCGCGGCGGGCCCCCAACAACGTGACCACAGAGTCCGGAATCGGGATGTACCCTTCTTCTTTGTCCTTCGGAGTATATTTCAGATCAAGCTTTTCACAGACATGAAAGGTTCCCTCGGTGAGGTTCACATCCCGCCAGGTGGCAAACTCCACCTCCTGCTCGCGCCCGCCGGTGCATAAGAAGAACTGGAAGAGTTCGTATTCTTCCCGATCGGCAGCGGCAAACAGCCGCATCAGGTCCTCTTTACTGTAGGCCGCCACCAGCTTCTCCGTGAAGCGGGGTTTGTCCTTTTTCGCGAGTGGCCAGGGCACCTGGACCGATGGGTTGGCGAAAAAGATCTTGAGATCCCGGATGCGATTGGCGACCGTGCGCGGTGCCAGGCCCTTGGCTCGGAGTTCGATGATAAAGGCCAGCAGGTCGTCGCGGTCGACGTCCTCCAGGTATTTTTTCTCGCAGAACTCGTCGAAGAGATTGAGGACGAGGGCATACGCGTTGTAGGTCCTCCGGGCCTTGTGGGCCTTGGTGTCGGCAATGTACTTGTCCATCGCTGCGCGCATGAGGCGTTTCAATCCCGACGTTTTCGGGCTTGCCGCTTCCGTCGGCGGTACGAGCGCGATCCCATCGGCCTTGGCCTGCAGCAACGTTTCCTTCTTGCGTTTGGCAACGATCGCCTGGGCGGGGTCCTGGCCGATCTCCTCATAGGCTGGCTTGGAGCCGCGCAGGAATCGGAGGGCGTAGACTCCCTCCGGGTGATGTTCTGGTTGGCCCTTCACCATGGCATGGAGGGATTTGATCTTCCCATTCGAGGCGACGACGGGTTTACAATACGAGCGAGAGCCGTCCGGCAGTTTGACGCGGAGAACGAGACTCACTTTGAGATTGGGCACGGTGTTGTATCTTTCCTTTCGGGTGATACCCGTGGTGTACTGGCGAAGGGGATTATGGCAAAAAATATTTAGCCAGAGCTTTAGCCAGACCCTTAAGTCTTTTGTTTGCAATGTGAGCGAAAGATCCCTCTTCCTCCGCCATACTATCTGGTTTGTTTGCAATGGCTTAAGAGAAGTACCGTGCCTAAATTGTGCCCACGTAACGACTAAGCTCTTTCGTTTTAGTTATTTACAGATAGAAACAAAAGTCGCCAAATTGTTCTTGGCTCTGAAGCCATCATGGGATGGTACCCGGGCACCACCCTGCGTTTTCGTGACGAGGCTTAGTCCTAACGGAGACCAAAGAGCATAAATACTTGCAAGGCAGACGCACCGCCGATGACATCACCCTTGATGAAGTCGGGCGGGTAGTGATTTGATTGAACTAAATAACCGAAATCTTCTTTTTTCGAAGGATGTCCTGAATCATTTTTGCGCCGGGTGGCAGTATTCGGATCGTACCTGCCGTTTCATCCAGTTCTATCTGCCGCTTCTTGTGAAGCCCTCGTAGAATCTTCATGAAGTACTTCTTGTTCAATGCTTCGCTCCATCCCTGCAACTCGGCGACTGAACTTTGGGGGAACGTCGTTGCAATCAGAAGAAGCAATTGTTCCGGGAGTTTCAGAGAAGGATTTAAAACGCGTTTTATAGACCCGTCCGACCAGACTACAGGAATGCGAACCTCAGCCAGTGCATCGACGACCTTCTGAGCTTCCTGTACGCTTAGTGCGTGGTAAACGCGAACCAGCTCACCCATGATCCAGTTGCACATTGATAAAACCGCGATGGCGTCCATGTGGTTCGGATCAACGTCCCCACCTATATGGCCAACGCTGCGATTGTTCCGAACTTCGTAGAGAGCCGGAAGCATGCGGGGAATTAGAATTTGGAAACTCCTCGGCACCTGTGCGTTGTTCTCTAGACGTTTGCAGGCCTGTTCGAAGTTGCCGGGTTTACCGGGAGTCGCCGCATACGCTCCCTTGGCATTCCCATCGAGAATTGTATAAACGATTTCGCTAAACCGGCCGCCGCTGAGCTCTGAAGGAAGCCAGCGGTGTTCCATGAAATTCTGAACGATGCTTTGATACTCCGCGAGAAGAGGATCGCGTAGCCCAGCCGGAACTGCTGTCAAAGCTGCTGACCCAACGATCACGTCTTAAGTTCCTCAAAGCCTTCATCGGCCACGTAGAATTGTTTGTTTCCATCCTTTACGATGTTTCCGCTGGTGGCGTTGTTATTAAGACATTGGCTCGCATTCGTCAGCTTGCCTTGATTATGGGTGCTTAAAGTTTTGGTGACCTCGGCAGTCGTGATGCGTTTCATGCCCCCGAGCTGCAACCATGCCGACGTCGCCAAAAATTTTCGCGATTGATTGCTCGTGGCCTTCTTATCCTTCAGGTAGGTGGCCAACGAACCAATTTTCTCGGTCGAAGCGTCGCTTTTGGATTGTCCGCTTTGTCCCGTGCCGTCATTCTTTCCAGCGTCCGGGTCGTTCCCGCGTAGGTGTGCGAGTTCTGGCAATTTTTCAAGAACTTTATCGAGCTGCTTGGCTAGCCAATCCTCTGTTCCCTCGCCTACAAACGACACAGGGCCTGCTTTGATTTCTAATCGTGCGTCCGCCATTCTTTGCTCCCTCGGATATCTTTGAATGTTGAACAAGAACGCGTGAAAGCTCGCGGTCTCAGACGCGTCCGCTTGGTGCTACTGTTTCAAAATCCGCAATATCTATTATTCCGCAGCGAGCAGCTCATTTGGTAAACGTCCACGGACGCCTCGCGACGTAAGAGAACACGTCATCCGACGCGGCATCAAGGAAAGAGTGGCGGTGCTCACCCGATTGAAGGCGCGCTCGATCTTGAGAGATTCTGAGCTTCTGGGCGGAAAGCGGTGACGAAAACTCTGTGCCCAAATTGTGCCTACGAGACGCCTTTTTGCCCGCTATGACCGATCTGGCACAATGCAGAATGTGTGACTGACTGAGTACACTTACCTCTCAATTGAGCGAATCCCTCTTCCTCCGCCAGGCTTTTTTACCTCGTCGATTCTAAGGGCCGAGAACGCGATAACCTCTGATTTTTAGAGCGCCCTGTGCCAAATTTATCATGTAAGGTTGTAGCGTACTGTTGTGCCCTGAATAGGTACGAAACGACCAAAAATTAGCCAGTGTAGCCAAGATTGCACCGCGAAAAACCAGAGGTTCGCGGTTATGGTTGCCTTGTCGCGCCAACTGCGCGGGCCGCAAGTAGGCGAATCGAGCACAGGATTGGTAGGAATGACGGCTGGCCTGAGAATGCCTAAAGGAGAACAGGGCTATGGATTTGTGGTTCAAGATTGCCGGTATCGAGCACTGCTGCATAACAGGCCAAGAGTGACATTCCGGGGGTTTGTAGGCACTATGCGTACTATGAATTGGTCCCTAAAGGGGAGAATCCCGCCCTAGCCCGTAATCGAATTGAGCGGAACAAAAAAATCCCGGCTGCGCCGATCGCGATGAGTGTCCAGGTGTTGGGTTCCGGCACTGATGGCGGTGGGGGAGGAGACGACTCGGTTGCAAAATTTGCAGAAAAAGAGCTGGTGACAGTGCCGCCGGACCCGATTGTGGCCAACAACTGCTGGAAGCTCTCGTTCAAAGGCATTGTAAAAACCCCGGAGACTGCGACCGTGTTGCCTGTTAAGCTGTCAACTTCGAGACCCGAGATGTTGAATGCAGCGGTGGCTGTGCTGGCTGATGTGTTCTGGAAGTCGAATGGCGATTGTCCAAGAACGCTCGGTGTACATACCTGGCCGGCGGCCGCCGGACTGGCGGAGCAGCCAGCTGCCCCGTCGATTCCCGGATCGAGAAAGGTCAGGGTAATCGAGATGTTCGGCACGGCAGCGAACGTCATGAAGTCCGGGACGTCCAAAGATCCGGGCGCGTCGGGCGGATTCGTGATATTAGAGATGGTTCCCGCCGTTCCCGCCAGAGCCATAAACCCGCCCTGCTGAGCGCTGGCGGGAGAGTTTACGGAAAACAGATTGCCGGCTCCGAAAGCGATGCCCCCGGTTGACAGGTTAGCGGTGCCCGTAATATTCAGGACGCCGGTTATCAAAGATGCTTTGGCGGTCAGGGATATCATCATGAACGCCATAAAGTTGATCGTCGCGATTCTCTTCATCAGGGTTCCTCCTTCGCGGAAGCTTAAGGTTCCGCAACTTCAGGAAAATTATGTATCGAGCCTGCCGAAAACGGCATGAAGATCACATGAGGACGCTACTCATGTGGGATGAGGACGCAAACGCTAAGAAAAAAGGGGCTTCGCGATGATCGTCGGGGCACACCTTGGGTACCGCCTTCAGGCGGATCATGGGCCACGGCAATATAGCCGCAGCCGCAATCCGGCTTCCCCGGCGCCTAGCGAGAAGCAAGTGGCCCGCGCGAATCGGTTCGAACCTATCGCGGGTTGATACTCACGTAGTTTCCGGTTGTGTGGGAAGCGGCGAGGTAATGCCTAAATCGCTTAAGACCTGAGCTGGAGACAGGTTTAACTGTGCGCTTATCTCGTTGAGAAGCTCACCTTCGTCCCGTAGCATTCTGACCTGCGCGGCTGGCGAAAGCCTCACCGAATCACTTGCTTCAGGAACGGTCCTTTCCGTGTGGGGCTGAGCTGCCGGATCTTGTGCCGCTACGCTTGCGTTAACTGCCGCGATTCCGTTGATTGGATCCATTGGTTAACCCTCCATGTCCTATATCGAGCCTGTGGCTGGGAATTTCAGGCTAGGATGAAGGATTGAAGGTTCCACGATGAACACAAAGCACGCATCCGGCGAGGTAGACAAGCCGAAGGGCAAGGCTAAAAGGCTGGCAGAACTGCTTTGGCTGTGTTTGTTCCTCGCTTCAGTTTGCGCGTTGGCCCGCCAGAACGCTGTGCCTGGAGCGCAAACGCCGGCTATGTCCGATGACCGCATCACCCTCGACGTGGTCGTAAGGGACAAAGCCGGGAAACCGGTTTCCGGCATGCAGCAGCAGGACTTCACGATTCTGGACAACAAACAACCGCAGAAGATACTCTCGTTCGAAGCGGCGACGTCCAGCAGTTCGCCCGTAGAGATCGTCCTGGTGGTCGATTCCGTGAATACCTCGTTCACGAACGTGGCGTACGAGCGTACCCAAATACAGAAGTTTCTGGGCCGCGATGGTGGCAGGCTTGCCCAGCCGCTGTCGCTTGCCTTCTTTTCCGATGCGGGACTCGCTGTGCCACCAGTGAGCTCTCGCGACGGGAATGCCCTAATCGTAGCCTTGAACCAAAACGCAACGGGTTTGCGCTCCATACGCCGGTCACAAGGATTTTATGGCGCATCCGACCGTTCGCAGTTGTCGCTCGACGCCATTCGCGAACTCGCCGAATTCGCGAAGAGTAAACCGGGCCGCAAGATCGTCATTTGGGTCAGTCCGGGTTGGCCTATGCTTTCGGGAGCCAACGTGCAGTTGTCCGCGAAGGAACAGCAGAACGTCTTCGGCACCATTGTTGCGATATCCACGGAGTTGAGGCAATCCGGTATTGCGCTGTATAGCGTGGATCCGCTGGGGACAGCCGACTCCGTGGGATATCAAACGTCCAACTACAAGCAATTTCTAAAGGGTGTCCGTTCGCCGAGCCAGGTATATTTTGGCGACCTGGCGCTCCAGGTTCTGGCGTATCAAAGCGGCGGACGAGTGCTCAATTCCAACAACGATGTGGGCGGCGAGATTGAAAGCTGCATCCGGGACGCAAGTGCCTACTACGTTCTTTCCTTTGATGCGTCGCCAGCCGATGGTCCGGACGAGTACCACACGATTCAGATCAAGCTGGACCATCCCGGGCTGAAAGCCCAAACCCGGTCCGGTTATTATGCCCAGCCGGCTCGACCGCGCACGCGGTGAGCATACGGGCACCGCTTCAACACGTAGACTAGGAGCGTAGAAAGCGAGAAAATTCGTGCGGTTCCTGTTTCTCCTATTGGGCTTCCTCTTTTTCGGTGTTTGGTTCGTCGCATGGCTGGCGTTCCACATCGCCGGCGGCTTGATCCACATTCTGCTGGTGATTGGCGTGATTATGCTGCTTATCCATTTCTTTCGCAGTAGTTCGCGGGCTTGAAAAAGATGTCTTCCAGTATTTATCTCGCTGGCTACGCGGTTATTATCTTTGGCCTTGCTCTTGGCGCGCATTACCTGAACGTGCCGACACGCTGGATCGTCGTGGGCGTTCTGGTTTTGGCCGGCATGGGGCTTACCGGACTTGCCAAGTCCCGGCAAGGTACGAAGTAAGCAAATTCCTTCAGGCGATGGAAGGCACGGCGAAGGGCAACTCGCCGTTGCGAAACTAAACGCGGGGTCTCAGGGCGCGCGCCTTAACGGAGGCTTGGCCGGTGTCGTTTCGTCTCCGCAATTTGTCCCGATCGGTTAACGGTTCCGCTCTACAGTAACCGCTCTCATCAGCCGAAGATTCCCCCAGAGCATTGAAGTTCACACCAGTCCGGGTCGCCGGACCACGTAGGAACGAAATGCCGGCAGGTCTGACGCTATGATTTACTTGGTCCAATCGACCGCGGCCGTGATCGACTTCATTTGCAAAATCGTTCGACTGTTGAGCTAGCCGGCGAATTCTCAGTTCGCACGGCCGTGGAAGAACGCATCTTCCTGGTGAACGATCGAGGGCGGGTCCGTGAAAACTACCGAAATCACGTCAAATCGGACGCGGTTCCAGTCGATGCCCGCGCGCGTGACGTAACTACGGGCGGCGCGCTCGATATGTTGCTGCTTCTCGCGGTCGATGGCGCGCTCGGGGGCGCCAAACTCGGCGGAGCGGCGCGATTTCACTTCGACAAAGACGATGCGTTCGCCTTGGCGCGCCACGATATCGATTTCGGCATCGCCGCCGGGACGGTAATTCCTGGCGACCACCGTGAATCCGGCTCCGCGCAAATAGCGATGTGCCAGATCTTCGCCGCGCCGTCCCAGAGCAGCATCCGGAGTCAGCGTCTGTCCTTGCCGGAACTGCCGCGCCTTGTCGCTCAATTTCCAGAGCAACTGCCCGGGCTGGATTCGCCAGCCGGGCCGTTCACCGCCTGTAGCCGCCATTCGATGACCTTGCCTCGTATGAGATAGCAAAGGTAAAACTCCCAAAACCGCCGGAAGCGGCGCGAGCCGTTTACCAGCAGTTCGAAGCCCAGGTATCTCCACAAAGCAAGTAATTTCACGTGCGTCGAAATCTCACGAAAACGCGCCCGCGAGTAGTAAGCGTAGCTGCCGTCTTCCTCGGTGAAATAGCGAAGCGAGAAGCTGTTCAAATGCCAGCGATGCGTTGGATCGCAAAACGAGCTGAAATCGGTATAGTGCGGCGTGACGATTGTGACGTGGCCGCCGGGCGCGAGCAACCGGTGGATCTCCTCGAGCGTGCGGATCACGTCGGCCACGTGCTCGATCAGATGAACGGCCCGGATCTCGCGAAACGAGCCCTCGCAAAACGGATAGGGAAATTGATTCAGATCGGCCAGTACGTCGGCGCGTGTGTGCGGGTTGCTATCGACGCCGATCGCCCCCGGAAATTTGTTGACTCCGCAGCCTATATCGAGGACCGGCAGTACGGCCGCCACTTCGATCGGCGCGTCGACGGTTACCGCTCCAATGACTGCACACACTGCTCCAGTGTATCGAGCGCAAAGTCCGCCTGATCGCGTGCAATTACGAGCGGCGGGCATAGCCGGATGCTGTTCTGGCCACAGCCGAGAATCAGCAAACCGCGTTCGAAAGCCATCTGTTCCAGCCGATTGCGCAGATCGGGAGCGCGCTCTTTGCTCTGCTGGTCGCGAACCAGTTCCATGCCGATCATCAGCCCTTTGCCGCGTACGTCGCCCACGATGCGGAATCGCCGCGGCCAGCCGTTCATGCGCTCGAGCATATAATTGCCCATCGCCGCCGCATTGTCGAGCAAACTCTCTTCCAACAGTTCAATGGTGGTGAGCGCCGCCGCCATCGATACCGGATTGCCGCCAAACGTCGAGGCGTGCGCTCCCGGCGGCCAGGTCATGATCTCGGCGCGCGCCACCGTAGCCGCCAGCGGCATCCCGCTCGCGATCCCTTTGGCCAGCGTAACGATGTCGGGTGAAACGCCAAAATGCTCGGAGGCGAACATTTTCCCGGTGCGCCCCATGCCGCTTTGCACTTCGTCGTGGATCAGCAGAATGCCGTATTTGTCCGCGATGCGGCGCAGCTCTTCGTGAAATTTCGCCGGCGGAACGAGGTAGCCGCCTTCCCCTTGGATCGGCTCAACCACAATGGCCGCTACTTCTTCGGCCGGCAAGATGGTTTGGAACAACCGCTCTTCGAGGACCTTCACGCATTCCACCTGGCAAGTCGCCGGTTCCTTGCCGTACGCGCACCGGTAGCAGTAAGCGTAGGGAATATGGTGAACCGGAAGCAAAGGATGAAAGCCGCGCCGTTGGACGACCTTGCTGCCGGTGAGCGAAAGGGCTCCCATCGTGCGGCCGTGGAAGCCTCCTAAAAAGGCGATGAACTGATCGCGGCCGGTGTGATAGCGCGCCAGCTTGATGGCGGCTTCGATGGCTTCCGTGCCGGAATTGCCGAAGTACACCCGCCGGGGCACACCTCCCGGTGTCAGGCGGCCCAGCTTTTCGGCCAGCTCCACCATGCTTTCGTAATAAAAATCCGTTCCCGACATGTGCAGGAATTCGGCAGCCTGCTTTTGAATCGCCTGCACGACGCGGGGATGCGAGTGGCCGGTCGCCACGACGGCAATTCCCGCCGCAAAATCCAGAAAGCGATTTCCGTCCACATCCTCTACCACCGCGCCTGCCCCTCGTTTCATCACCAGCGGATAATCGCGGGTGTAGGAAGGCGAGATCACTGCCTGATCGCGCGCGATAATTTCACGCGCCTTCGGCCCGGGCAGCGGCGTAACCAGATTCGGCAGCAGCGGATGAGCGGCAGTTTCCGTTGGCATCGACAACACCTCCGTGATCAAAATAGCTAGAAAAACTAAGCAGAATTGGGAAGGAACCGCCGGACTACGGAGTTAGTCGGAGCCGAACAGGGAAGGGCGCGTGTTGGCGGGAATCGCCATACTTCTACTCTAACTGGAAAGTGGGCGCGCCGGGCAGGAGTTCTCGCGAAACGGCATTTTTGCACATCTAGAATAGGTTGACGTGCTTCGACCGAAAAAATTGCTACTTTGCTTTGCCTTATCGGCGTTGCCGATTCTCGCGGCTACGTTGACGATCGATCACGCTACGGTGGCGGGCACACATCTCGACGCCATGCGCCAGGCGTTCACAGCCGCTACCGGCCTTCCGACGGAGTATGGCGGACGCCATGCCAACCACGCCACCGAAATGGCCCTCACCAGCTTTCCCGATGGCTCGTATCTCGAGTTGATGGCGATCCAACCGCAGGCCGATCCCGCTGTCGTTGCGGCTCATGTCTGGAGTAAGTTTCTGAAAGGGAACGCCGGCCCTTGTGCTTTTGCGCTTCGTGTGCCGGACATCGACGCGGAAGCGGTGCGGCTAAAAGCGGCCGGCATCGCCGTTACGACACCCGAGCGGAACGGCCGCACGCGCCCGGACGGGAGGCGGCTCGAATGGGAAACCACGGATGTGGGACCTGGTCGGCGCGGCGGGCTTTTTCCATTTCTGATACGCGATTTCACGCCGCGGCAAAATCGCGTTTACTTGGCTGGCCACCCGACTACCGATCGTGCCCGTGGCATCGCAAAGGTGGTCATTGGCGTGGGCAATCTCGAGGACGCCATCTCTCAATACCGCCGCGCCTTTGAGCTTCCTACGCCTCGTCTTCAGCGCGACACCGAGTTCGATGCGAAATTGGCCTGGTTTGAAGGTACTCCGATCGTGCTGGCTGAAGGCTTGAGCGAGACTGGTTGGCTTGCGCGCCGCGTGCGCGAATACGGGGATGCCCCCTGTGCGTTCATTTTCTCGGTTGCTCGCGGTCACGCGGGAGCACGCCGCTCGCAATGGTTCGGAGAGAGTATTTCCTGGGCGGCGCCGCGGGAGTTCGAGGGGTGGTTCGGCTTTGAAGTACGCTGAGCGTTAAAGCAGACCCGCTCACGTGAATACTTTTTCGACGTAAATACGGCTGAGCCGCAGATCGTCCTCCAAAGGCCGGGTAACGATGGTGTTCGCGCGATACGCCAGCTCGACGACCACCAGCGGATGAAGCTTCTGCTCCTTCAGATAGGCGGCCACGCCGCGATAATCGATATCGCTATCTTCCACGTCTTCGAGCCACAGCTTATTCTTTGCGCTGCGGATATGAAGTTCACGAAGACGGCTTCCCACTTCGCGCAGGAATGTCAGCGGATCGAAGCCGCCCTCATAGGCCCAATCTACATCGACGCAAATATGGACGTACTGAGGGTCGGTGTGGCCCAGAAGATACCGCCATTCGCGCGCGTGATTCACGAGTTGGGGCGTATGGTGATGCACGCGCAGTTCGAAGCCGTCGCCGTCGAGCGCGCGTCCCATGCGATTGAGCGATTCCGCTTCCACGGCAAGCTCGGCGTCCGTCTTTTCCTCATTGTTGCGCTTAGGATCCGGGTTGTTGACGATGGCGCGGCACCCAAACGGCTTGCAAACAGCGCCGATCTCGAGCGCCTTCGCGATGGTCTGTGCGGCGAGTTCGTTTTCATGCATCGCCCCGCCCACATAAACCGACGGCATTCGCAGTTTTTGTGTCCGCAAGGCCGCCAGCACCTGTTCGCGCAGCGCGGGCGTGAAAAACGTGGAGTTCAATTCCAGGTTGGTGAATCCGGCGGCGCGCGCCATGGGCAGAACCTCTCCGATTACCTCCGCCAGCGGCTTTTTTTTGCGCTGGGCATACTGCTGAAAGATATAACCCTCGACCGACAATTTCAGCGGAGGCTCGGCGGCGGACGAAACAACGGCTGCCACCGCCGAGCAAAGGAGCTCGCGACGTGTCATGCAGCCGATTGTATGCAAAGCGCCAGCGTGCAACTTTCCCTCGTTAAGCGCGTATCGTGAAGCGGAACTTCATGTCCTCTCCGAACCACTGAATGTAATTGGTTCCCCATCCATTGTTGAAGAGGCTGAAATGCAGGCCGTTCGCCATCTCCGGCTGATCGAGAGAAAAGTAGATCGGCGATTGTTCTCCGAGCGCGACCACCGGCGCATCGAGCGTTTCGATCGCGAAGCTACCCTTTGCGTCTTTGTACGAAATGCTGTTTGAGAGCGCATGCATGTGGCGGTTGCCGCCGCGAACCACGTCCAGCGGAGACACCGTCCGATCCACTTTTTCCATCAACCAATTCTTCGTTTCGGGCGCGTCGGGCTGGAAGGCCAGCCATAATGCCTCCGGCAGCCGGTTGGCCTTTTTTCGAAACCAGAAGAAATTCAGATGAACCAGCGCCTCGTTCTCTGGAAGGATGAGCTCTAAATACATGCTCTCCGGCCACGCCACGAGACCGCCATGCTCGCTCGCTTCATCGTTGATTCGCAATTCGGCGAGAATGCGGTGGCCGCTCGTCTCTTTGAACCACGAACTACTCACCAACTTGGGCAGCCAGGTATGGCTCGTGGCGCCAAAATGATCGATGTTCGGCTTCCCAAAATCCTTCGGCGCCCAATCGGCTTTGCTTTTGACGTAATTTGCCAAAAACCGGTCGTAGTCTTGTTTGGAGAGGGTCTGGTAGGCAAAAAGCGCCAGCGGGTGCTCCGCGGAAGCCCAATCTCTTTGGCTCGCTTTGCTCCGCAGTTTTTGAATTGCGCCGGTTTGGGAATCGAGTCCCACGATGAAGTGGGCGGTTTCAATCCAGTCGCCGGAGCGATGAAGCATTCCTTCGGTGAGAACAGGCGGCACGGCTTTGAGTCCGCCAAGCCGCTGCTTCGCCTCCTCGCGCAAGTCTGCCGGCAGACTGGCCACGCCTTGCTCAATATCGTTGCGTTTTTCGACCCAGCTTCCTGTCACGGTCCGGTAGTTGGGCCGATCGAGCATTTGCGCCAGATCATGGGGCGTGTAGTGATCGAAATCGAGCCAGGTTTTCGTGTCGGTGCCCCAGGTGTGCTCCGCCGCCAGAGTCAGCCTGCGCAGCAGCATAAGGTCTCGCGCATCGCCGACCTTCCATTTGCCGGCGGCAATCCAGTCACGGCGCAGGCGAACCACCTCCCGGTAATGCGCCACCTTGACCGGGTCGCTAGGCACTCCGTAAATCCAGGTGTCGCCAATCTCCTGGGTAACTATGGGCAGATCGTGGCGGAATGGTTGCACGGCGTTGGCAATCTCGGTCAGGTTCGCGGCTTTCACCTGCGCGTTGGGAAATTGCCGCCGCAATTTCGCATAGATGGCCTTGATCTCGCCAATCGTATGCGGACCGCTGTTGTCGTTCCGCACTTCCACGTCAACAGCGAGTTCGGATCCAGGCACTCGCACCACGCCGCCATACTCGTGGAGGTGATACATCACTACCACTGAATTTCCGTCTGAATCCTTCCAATTGAAGAGCGACGGCACTTGCGGCGGTGTGCTCGCCGAATTCACGCCGATGTCCAAAAACGTCACGCCACTTGCGGCGAGCGGGCCAACGAGGCCACGCGTGTGACCGGGAACGTCCGTCATCTTGGCGCCGGTGGTCGTTCTTCCAAAACGGCTGTCTAAGGCTTTCGAAAGGCCGATCGCTCCTTCAATCAGCGAGCGATCGAGCAGTTCGGTCTGCCAACTGAAGGGCAGCGCGTGCCAGGCAATGTCGCCGTCCCGCACTGCCTGCTCCATGCGTTTGCGTTGCACGCTATTGGCCTGGTCGAGATATTCATACAGCAGCCACGAGCCTGTGGTCCACACATACTGGTCGCTGCCGCCGGCGCGCATGCTGCTTGCAATCTGTATGGCATGCGGAAAGTAATTATCGAAATACTTGCGCATGATAGCCGCCTGGGTGTCGACGAATCCAAGGTCAAAGTGACACTTGAACATCACCAGGACACTCTTCACCGCAGGGTCGGTGCTTTGGCCGCTGATCAGTCCTGGCAAGGCCAGCGCGCCGCCAATAAAGTCTCGTCGTTTTATGTGCATTTGCCGCAACCCGATTTTACGGCAACCGACACGGTAAGCGAGTGTGGCCCTGCGATTAGATGGCCTTTGCTTTTCTGCGGCGCTCTATTGGGGACGGCGTCAGACCTGCAGTATGTCGCCCTTGCGCGCAACCAGGGAATAGAGCACGGGCGCCAGGAAAATCGATAATACGAGGCGAGAAATGAGCCCTCCCACGATGACAATCGCGAACGGTTTTTGAGAGTCGCTGCCAATGCCCGTCGAGACAGCGGCGGGCAACATGCCAAGACACGCCACTAAGGCAGTCATCATGATGGGACGCAACCGCAGCAGAGAGGCATCGAGCGTTGCGGCGGGAATATCCTGCCCTTCCGCGCGCAGTTTATTGATGAAGGAGTAAAGAATCACGCTGGTCTGCACAGCGACGCCCATCAAAGCGACGAACCCGAGCAGCGACGAAACGCTGAAATTCGTGTGCGTCACTCGCAGCGCGAGCAATCCTCCCACCGGCTCGGTCATCAGTACACTGATCAGAATGACAACCGGAAACTTGATGTTTCCATATAACGCAAAAAGGATCATCAGGATCAGAAAAACCGTCAAGGGCAGGATCACCCTCATCTGCAGCATCGCCGAAAGATAATCTTTGTATTCGCCGCCCCAATCGAACCGGTAGCCAATCGGAAGGTTTACCGCTCGGGCCACTTTGCGCCTGGCTTCTCCAACCGCCCCCGCCAGATCGCGTCCTTCCACGCTGAACTGAATCCCTATGTAGCGTGAATTCGATTCGCGGTAAATAAACGAAGCGCCGCTCTCCACGTGAATATCAGCAAACTGGCTAAGAGGGAGATGCTGGCCATCGGGCGTAGCGATGAGCAGGTTGCGGATGGCGTCGGCATTCTGGCGGAAGGGTTCCTGCATGCGAACCACGAGATCGAACTGGCGCTCGCCCTGCACCACCTGGGTGGCGGCCGTGCCTCCGATGGCCGTTTCCACTAAAGTATTCACATCGCTTACGTTCAGACCGTAGCGCGCGATCTTTGCGCGATCCGGAGTGATGGTCAGACTTGGCTGCCCCAGCTCGCGAACGATGGTAATCTCGGTGATTCCCGGAACCTTTTCTAGCACATCTTTCACCTGCGAGGCTTTGCTTTCCAGAATCTTCAGATCGGTGCCGAAGATCTTGACCGCCAGCGCGCTCTTGAGCCCTGTTTCCGCTTCGTCTACGGCATCTTCGGCCGGTTGGGTGTAATTGAAGATTACGCCGGGAAAGGAGGAGAGTTTTTTCTGCAGTGCATCGATGAGCTCCGGTTTGGTGTGAATACTTCCATGCCATACGGAATTGCCGTAAGGGGCCAGGCCGACGAAGAATTCATTATTGAAGAAGCCCGTGGAGTCGGTACCATCGTCGGGGCGTCCCAGTTCGTTCGCGACGGTTGTGACCTGCGGAAAACTGAGCAGGATATTGCGGATTTGCGGCGAGAGCTTGCTCGCTTCTTCAAACGAGATCGAGTAGGGCGCGGTGGCGCGAACCCAGAGCGCGCCTTCGTCGAGATGCGGCATAAACTCCGCGCCGATGGACGGAATCAGCAGTAGCGAGAGGGCGAATACGGCGCTGCATACGAGCAGTGTCGCGATCCGGTTGCGCAGACACCACGCGAGCAAACGGCCGTAATGGCGCAACAGCCACTCGAAGAATCGCGCACGCGGCTCGCGGACGTTTCGCATGAAGTAGGCGCAGAGCACTGGCAGCAGCGTCAGGGCGCAAAGCAGCGAGCCCAGGAGCGCGAACGACATCGTGTCGGCCATCGGCTCAAATAACTGTCCGGACGGCCCCGATAGCACATAGATCGGCAGATAGGCGGCAATGATGACGGCGACCGCATAGAAGATGGGCCGTTCCACATCGCGCGCCGCGGCGCGGATCACATCCACGCGGCTGTGATCGTGGCCGCGATGGGCGGCCAACTCGCGGAAGATGTTTTCAACCATCACCACCGCGCCATCGACGATGATTCCGAAATCGATGGCGCCGATGGAAAGCAGGTTCGCGGGAATATGGCGCCAATCGAGGCAGATGAAGGCAAACAGCAGCGAAAACGGAATCGTAATCGCCACGATGAGCGCGGTGCGCACGCTAAACAGCATCAGCCCGAGGATGATCAGCACCAGCAGCATGCCTCGCAGCAAGTTGCGTTCGACCGTATGGGTGGTCTCATCGATCAATACATGACGGTCGTAGAACGGAACAATTTTTACGTCGGGCGGCAGAACATGCCGGTTCATATCGTCGGTTGCCTGCGCCACTCGATCGAGCACGATCTGCGCCTGCTCGCCGACGCGCATCAGAATCACGCCTTCCACTGCGTCGTTCTGGCGCATGAACCCGAACTGGCCGAGGCGCGGCGCGTGCCCGATCACCACTTGCGCGATGTCGCTGACGTAGACCGGAATGCCATTACGCGTGGCCACCACGATCTTTCCGATGTCGGAGGTGTCGCGCACGAGACCCAGGCCGCGCACGTAATAGAACTGGCCGCCTTGCGAATAGAACCCCCCGCCGGAATTCGCGTTATTTGCACCTAACTGCTGCACGACTTGCGGGACGGTTACGCCGTAGGCCAGCAATTTTTCCGGATCGAGCAGCACCTGATATTGCATCGTGGTCCCGCCCAGACCGGATTCGTCGGCCACTCCCTGAATGGCGCGGTAGCGGCGGTTCAGCACCCAGTCGTCAATGATCTTCAAGTCCTGCGGACTGAGGTCGGGGCTCTGCAGCACATACCGGTAAATCAACCCGCTAGGGCTGAATAACGGCGATAGCGACGGAGTAACGCCCTCCGGCATTTCGGCGTTGGCCATCCGTTCAAAGGCTTGTTCGCGTGCAAAGTAGGGATCGATTCCATATTGAAAATTCATTTGCACGGACGAGAGCCCGTAGAGCGAAATCGACCGCAGGAATTCCAGTCGCGGAATTCCGTTCATTTCGATCTCGATCGGAATCGTGATGAGCCGTTCGATTTCTTCGGCCGCGTGCCCGGGCCACTGCGTGACGATTTCCACGTGCGTGGGTGAAAGATCCGGGTAGGCGTCGATGGGGAGACGCCCGAAGGCGATGGCGCCCCAGACCATCAGCATCAATGAACCAGCGACGATGAGAAAGCGTTGCGCGAGAGCGAAGGAAACCAGACGCGAGATCATTCCTGTGCGGTTCTCTCCCTAGTGATACATGCTCGCGAACTGCAGAAAGACGGTTCCCTCGGAAACCACGTTTTCGCCCTCTTTCAAGCCACCCAATATTTCGACCCGATCTTCGTGCTGCGCTCCGATCTCCACAATCCTCTGACCAAAGCGGCCTGAGCCGGATTCCACATACACGATGGGCTGGTTTTGCGAATCGCGCAGCACCGCCGAGACGGGGACCGTGAGAATGTTCCTCTGGGTGCGGGTGTGAATGATCGCGTTCACATACATATCTTTCTTCAAAAGAAGCCCGGTGTTCCGCGCCACCACGCGAACCAGCGTCGTGCGGGTATCCGGATCCACCAACGCGTCGATATAGGAGACTCGTCCGCCGAATGGCTGAGCGAAGGAAGGGTTCGAGGCTTGTACCGGGTCGCCGATATGGACAGCCGGTAAATCATGGTCGAAGACATGGCCTAATATCCAAACGGTGGAAGTATCGCTAAGCAGGAAACACGTGGTTGCCGCCGCTTGTACGAGTTGGCCAGGCGAAACGGTCTTTTGAACCACCACTCCCGAGATCGGCGAACGCAGCGCGATTTCGGGGCGCACGGGCACTCCTTGTTGCTGCGCCTCGTTAATATCCTTCTCGCTCAATCCATAGATGCGTAGCGATTGAAGACTGTTCTGCACGTCGGCGGCGGCATCGTTGAATGCCGATTGCGCCGCCTCAAAGTCCTGCCGCGCAATGGCGCCGTGATCGAGTAGATCTTTCGACCGCTCCATGTTCCGCCGCGCCAGATCTTCATCGTTCTTCGCCTTGCGATAGACGACGATGGCATTCGAAGCATCGGTGCTCGAAACATAGAGCAGCGGGTCGCCTGCTTTCACTCGTGAACCGGTATCGACGACGATTCGGGACACCGGGCCGCCGACCTGCGCAATCGCCGGGGCGGTGTGATCGGCGTCCCAATCCACCGTGCCCGTGGTGTGGACCGAAATGGGAAACGTGGCGGTGCGCGCGGGAACAATCTTCAGGCGTTGGAGTTGGTTATCGGAAACGGTGAACAGTGCCGCCGCCGGCTGATTGGCATCCGGATCGGACTTTTGAGACGAGGTCTTTTTCCCGCCGCACGCCGTGACGAGAAGACACACGGCGAGCACCGCAATCCTCAACATTGTTGACGCCTAATTGTATCCAGACGTGTTTGAGTTTGGATGAAAATCGAGAGAGATGAGCTCTAAACCACCGCTCGATCCGGCCATTCAATGGCTGCTCGACGGAGACCCGCCATTCGATGGCAAGCCTTGCGCGACCTCGTCGGGGGCGCGGAACAGGCGGTAGAGCGAGAGCGCAGAAAGATCTCGCTCGATGGCTGGGGAGCGGATCTGCTCGCCCTGCAAGATGCGGCCGGCGCGTGGGCCGGACGGGAGTCCGGAGACGGCGGCTTTTACTCGCCAAAGTGCACTTCGACGACCTACACCATGCTGCTGCGCGATTTCGGTCTGCCAGCCAGTAACAGGCAAGCGCGAAAGGCATGCAAAGTGCTGCTTGACGAAGGGCTTCAGCCCGACGGCAGTATCAGCTACGGCGCCCTGGGCTAAAATGGCTGCGCCGGAGCGAAACGTGCATTACCGGGATGGTTCTTTCGATCCTTTCGTACTTCGCGTATGACGATAGACGTCTCGACGGGATTGCGGATCATCTGCTTGAGCAACAGATGCCGGACGGTGGGTGGAATTCCGGTCGCATCGCACCGGCGAGATTATCAATCCAGCGTTCCTTCGGTTCTCTTTCCCGCCGCGCTGGCACTATGACATCCTGCGCGCGCTCGATTACTTCCAAGCGGTTGATGCGCCTTATGACGAGCGCGTTGCCGAAGCGATCGGTATCGTTCGTAGCGGCCGGCGCGCCGACGGCCGCTGGGTTTTGCAGAACCGCTACCGGGGCAAGACGTATTTTGAACTCGAGCAAGTGGGTTCGGCCAGCCGCTGGAATACCCCTGCGCGCACTGCGGGTGCTAAAGTGGCGGGAACGCCGAGCGCGCTAGCCGATTTTTTCTTCTAGCTCCACCCAGCGCGCGTATAACGTATCCAGCTCCAACTGCGCTTCTTCCATGCGGCGGTAACTGTCCGCGAGACGCTGCGGGTCGCGGACCACTTGCGGGTCTTCGAGCAGAGCGCGCACCGCGCTCAGGCGGCTTTCGGCTTCGGCGATGCGGCCTTCGATCGACGCGAATTCGCGGCTATCCAGATACGACAGTTTCTTCTTAACCGGCGGCGGCGCGGTCTTCACTGCCGGAGCCGGTTTGGGCTTGGCTCTTTTTCGCTCTGCCTGCCAACTCTCCCATTGCGAATAGTCCGCAAAGCTTTCGGCACCGCCGGCGCCGTCCAAACCCAGGACGATGGTCGAGACGCGGTCGAGCAAATAACGATCGTGTGTCACAAGCACGAGCGCACCTCGGAATTCAAGCAGGCTCTCTTCCAAGATTTCGAGCGTCGGGATGTCCAAGTCGTTAGTAGGCTCGTCAAGCAGCAGGACATCGGCAGCTTCGAGCATCAAATTAGCGATAAGGACGCGCGCGCGCTCGCCACCCGAGAGGCGGCGAACCGGTTGGTTGAGCTGTTCGTTCGAAAACAAGAAGCGCGCCGCCCAGGAGGCGACGTGAATTGGGCGCTCCTGATAGACGACCGAGTCGCTGCCCTGAGACAGCGCCTGGCGCAGACTAATATCCGGATCGAGCAGGCGATTTTGATCGAAGTAGACGGTGCGCAGCGACGAGGCGCGCCGGATTTCGCCAGTAAGCGGAGCAATCTCGTCGCGCAGCAGCCGTAATAGCGTGGTCTTTCCGCTGCCATTCGGGCCGACTAAACCCACGCGCGAGCCCGCCGTGAGCGTAAAGGTCAAATTGTCGAACAACAGCCCGCTGCCAAAGCCATAGCTGACACCCGCGAGCTCAAGCAAGCGTTTGGTCTTGCGATCGGAGGCGGAGAAATCGATATCGACACTGGAAGTGCGCGTGCGCCCGTTCAGGTCCGCCAGTTCGCCGATCAAATCGTATGCGTTATCGATGCGAGCCTTGGCTTTGGTGGCGCGTGCCTTGGGGCCGCGCCGCAGCCATTCCATCTCAGTGCGCACACGATTTTCCAGAGCCTCCTGGTGCTTGGCTTGCGCCGCCAGAAATTCACTTTTCTTCTCGAGAAAGTTGCTGTAGTTCCCACTGGCACGAAACAGGCCGCCGGGATAGACCCGATTCAGTTCAGCCACCCCAGTGGCGACATTTTCAAGGAAGTAGCGATCGTGGCTGACTACAATCGAAGCGAAGCTGGCGCTTTGCAGAAGCTTTTCTAACCACTCGATGCCGGCGAGATCCAGATGATTGGTGGGCTCGTCCAACAACAGCAAGTCAGGATTGGCCACCAACGCTTCGGCCAGTGCCAGACGTTTCCGCCAGCCGCCGGAAAGATTGGCGGCTTCTTCGTTGAAATCCCGAAAGCCCGCGCGGCCGAGTGTTTCGCCTTCGCGTGTGTCTTTCTCGCTTTCCGTCAACGTGGAATGATCGAGCGCGCGCCGGATGACTTGTTTGATGGTTTCACCCGCTTGGAAGCGTGAGTCTTGCGAAACGTAGCCGAGGCGGGTGTTCTTGCGAAGCGCGACTTCGCCGCTATCGGGCTGGCGGCGTCCGGCCAGAATTTCGAGCAGCGTGGATTTACCGGACCCGTTCGGGCCAATGAGTCCCAAGCGGTCGCCTTCTGAGAGATTGAGCGAAAGATTACGGAAGAGCGAATCGGCTCCATAGGACTTGGCGAGGTTTTGCGCGTTTAGTAAAAGAGCCACTCACTCTTATGTTCCTATGGCCTCCCGCCGGTCACCCAGGGATTGGCAAAGCGGGGATCATGCAGTACGGCTTTGTCGGTGAGTGACTGGAGGAAGGCGATCAGATCGAGCCGGTCCTGGCTGGATAACGCGAATCCGCGGATCAGAGGATCTTTGTTGGGGTTGTTATGGCCAATTCCTGCGTGTGGCCCGGATTCGATCGTTCTGCCGCCGGCTGCATAATGATCGAGAACGCCATCCAGTGTGGCGATGCTTCCATCGTGCATGTAGGGCGCGGTAATCGCGATATTGCGCAGCGTCGGCGCCTTGAATTTGCCGACGTCGGCCGCGATTTTGCTGAATTCAAAGAGGCCTGCGTTGGGCGCCGGATAGGAGAGCGCGCCTGGGAGATTGTAGAGACCGGTGTTGTGGAATTCCACGTTTCTCTTCTCACCTTTCGCAACACTGTCGCCGCTAAACGTGAAACCGTTGTGGCAGCGAAAGCACGAAAGATGCTGGTTGAAGAAAAGGATTTCTCCCCGCTTCGCTGAATCGGAAACCGCATTGTCGTCGCGATTGTAATGATAACGATCGTACGGCGAACGAGCCGAAATGATGCTTCTTTCAAAGCAGGCGATCGCTTTCACGGCGTTCGCGTAGCTGAACGGATCGCTGACGCCAGGGAATGCCTGCTCGAACAGGTCCCGATATTTTGGATCGGACCGCAAAGCCGCCGGAAATCCATCGTCCGCATGCAGCCCAAGCTCAATGGGATGCTCTCCAAACATGGGCGTCAGCGCTTGCTGCTCCAATTCTTTTATTTGTGGGTTGCTCCAGGTGAGCACCGCACTGTAGGCGACGTTGACCAGACTCATGGCGCTGCGCGGGTGAGCTTCGCCCGTGGCTCCGATGGCAACCGGACGGCCGTCCGTAAACGCCAGTTTCTGCTTATGACAGGTGGCGCAGGATTCTTTTCCGTTTACCGACAGGCGGCTGTCGTAGAACAAGTAGCGGCCCAATTCCACTTTTGCCGCGGTCATCGGGTTATCCGCCGGGACGCGCGGCATCGGAAATCCTTTTGGCAAATTCCACGAATAAGTCGGGTTCTGGCACAGAACCGGACAAATCGGAACCAGGAAGCAAGCGATCGTAAACAGCTTCAACCTGGGCACGGCAGGTCTTTCCTACTTCTCGATCCTCACCAGTTGGACCGTCTGAAGCATGCGGACCGAGCGCGCGCCAGCTTTATCCTTATGGGCAGACCAGCCGAAACGGCCCCTGATATCCGAAGAGCGACTTGCCATCGCGTTTGTCGGCCACGAGGATTGGAGTATTGCCAAAATCGGTATCGATTTCTCCGAGCGTGAACGCCACTTCATAGCCATCCGTGGCCTTGGCCAGAACATAGCTTGCCAGCGCTTTACCCCGCAGATCTTTACCCAACGGTGCGCCCGCGCGTTTCAGGACGTCCCGCAGCAAGACGCCTTCATATTTAATTTCCGTTCCATCACGATCCTGGACCGAGGCGGTTTCGCGAGGCATTTTCGCGAGATCCGCAGCCGTCAAAACCAGAGGCGTTGGAATATCGCCGCTGATGGTGAGTGTCGCGGGCGCCGTCTGCGAAAAGACGAAGGAGCAGCAGATTCCGGCTAACAGAACGAAGCGAAGAAACGAGCGCCCATATCTCATAAACGTCGGTGTCAAATCAGGACCTCTCCGGTATGCGTGGCATCGTAGCCCGCGATGACTTGAAGCTTCTTGCGCAAAGCCGAACGGTTGAGCAGATCGAGCACCGCTTTCGTCGCGGGAAGCTCAAAGGCCGCCTTGTTGAATGATAGGTCAAACCGTTCCACCGCCAAAGGAATGAAGTCGAGGCCAAAGCAGCGCGCCGCCGATCGCGGGGCGACACAGCAGTCGGCGGTTTTCGTCGCCACCGCATAAGCAGCCGCCAAATGCCCGTCGGCGACCGACTCGTAACCGCTGATTTGGCGCGCGGAGATACCTGCTTTCCGGAGGCCGGTATCGAGAAGATCTCTGCTGCCGGCTCCTTTCTCGCGATTAATGATTCTCACGCCTTTGCCGGACAGATCGGCGATGGACCGAATGCTTTTCGGATTGCCGCGCTGGACCACCAGTCCTTGTTCCCAGACGGCAAACGTCACCACGCGAACGGTATCCTTTGGAAAATAACGCCGGATCATCGGTAGATTGTAATCGCCCGTCAGGCGGTCCAGCAGATGCGAGCCGGCTGCATGGACACGCCCCTGTTTCAACCATCGCAAAGCGCATCGGCTGGAAGATGGTACGGCGATAATTTCCATTCCCGAAGAGTGGAGTAATTCGCCCAACAGCGAGAGTGCGGGATCGCATCCGGCGAGCAACAGCCGTTTGCCATCCGCCGGGACGGCCGCGGGAGAGCTCACGGAAACGGAGAGTTTTTTTCTCGATTCGATGACGCCGTCGGCCGCCGGGAGATAGGCCGGCAGGGAAGAAACCGGCACGGCAACTAGACGCTCGTAGACGCGGCAAACTCGCACGAGTGGCCCTTTGTTTGCTGCCGGATCGTCCACCAGCAGGCTGGCCCCGAGTGCCTCGCTCTCCGGTTCGCCGGCGATCGAAAAGATCTCTTCGACGGTAACGTCGAGGACGCGCGCTAGGTGCAGCGCGACCGTCGTGTTCGGAACGTAGCTGCCGTCTTCGATCGCGTAGATCGTTTGCCGGCTCACTCCGACGCGATGGGCCAGATTTACCGCGGAGAAGCCTCGCGATTTCCGGATTTCTTCTAGGTGAGTTTGGACTGGCATCGACGTTTATACTTGACATAGTAACGTGAACACGACATCCATAAAAATCTACGGACTCGCGCTCGTCTTCGTGTTGAGCGGCCTGCCAGCGTGGGCCCAGGTTTCGGCGGTTCTTTCCGGTACGATTCGCGATCAGAGCGGGGCCATTGTGCAGGCGGCGCGCATTACCGCGACGAACACCGACACCGGGGCGACTCGCGAGAGCGCCAGCGACAGCGCGGGCCGCTATCAGTTTTCGGCCTTACCGGTAGGCCACTATGAATTACGCGCCACGAAGAGGGGATTTGCCGACGAAATTCGCGCCGGAATCAATCTGCTGGTGGGTCAGGACGCGCAAGTCGATCTGAGTTTGCGGCTCGGAGCTTCGAGCCAGCAGGTTACTGTCAACGCGGATGCGCCGGTTGTGGGCCGCGGCACTGCCGATATCTCAGGCATTGTGGGCGAACGTCAAGTAAAAGATCTACCGTTGAACGGTAGAAGCTTCGACGAGCTTATGACATTGAACCCTGGCATCGTGAACTACACGGCCGCGAAAACAGGCGGCGTTGGCGTTTCGAATTCGACGGTTGGCAATAATTTTGCCGTCGCCGGCAATCGCCCGCAGCAGAATTTATATCTCTTGAATGGAATTGAATTTACCGGCGCCGCCGAAAACAACATGCAGCCCGGCGGCACCAGCCAACAGTTGCTGGGAGTCGAGGCGGTGCGTGAATTCAATGTGCTCCGCGATTCTTATAGCGCCGAGTACGGCAAACACCCGGGTGCCCAGGTGTTGATCGTTACGCAATCGGGGACGAACGAGTTACACGGCTCGGTTTACGAGTTCTTACGAAACAACGCTTTTGACGCTCGCAACTTCTTCGACGGCGCATCGGCGCCAGGCTTTCAACGCAACCAGTTCGGCGGGGCGGTCGGAGGTCCGATCAAGAAGGATAAGACGTTTCTCTTTGGAAACTTTGAGGAGCTTCGCCAACATCTGCACCAGACGGGTGTAGATCTTGTTCCCGACACGAACGCGCGAAACGGCTATTTACCCTGTAACATCGTGAGCCCCGCTCCGAAACCATGTCCCGCGTCTGGACTGGCCTTTGTGGGTGTTTCACCCCTGATCAACGCATGGCCCACTCCTTCTCCGGGCGCACCGGATTTTGGCGGAATCTCAGAAGCCTTTAACGATCCACTCCAAACCATTCGGGACGATTTCGGAACCGCGCGCCTCGATCAAGTGTTTTCGACTAAGGATGTTGTAAATGCGGTTTACACTATCGATGACAGCGCGGACTTTACGCCCACCAGCACGAACCTATACAGCGCGGACCAGGAGACTTTGAGGGAGCAGGTTGCCAGTCTGGAAGAGACGCATCTTTTCTCTCCAAACCTATTGAATACGGCTCGTCTTGGTTATTCTCGAGCCGGCTATTTCTTTACTGGCGAACCAACGCCCGGCACACCGGCTGCCAATCTGCCGGGTTTTCTGGCGGGACATCCGGTTGGCGCGATCGTCGTGGGCGGCAGCGCGGCCTCGAATCCTACTGCCCAAATTAGTCTGGCCGGCAGCAACAATGGCAGCAACTTGCTAGTAGCACGGAATATATTCACTTACGAGGATCGTGTGTCGCTCACCAGGTGCCGGCACCAATTTGCGTTCGGCGCCTGGTTCCAGCAGTTTCAATCGAATGAAACCCTGGCGCTCAGTCAATATGGGCAAGCGACCTTTACCAGCCTGCAAACTTTCCTGCAGGGTACGGCCGGCAGTTTGTTATATGATCCGTCACCCACCGGGATGAGTTGGCGATCGGTGTTTGGCGGTCTTTATGCCTCAGACACGATTCGTCTCACTCCCACATTTACCCTGTCACTCGGCTTTCGCGATGAATTCAGCACCGGGTGGAATGAGGCTCACGGCCGGGCTTCTAATTACACTTACCCGAATGGCATTATCTCGAGTCAACCGACAATCGGTAACTCGGTATTTACTAAGAACAATGCTAAGTTCCTGCCACAACCGAGAATCGGCTTCGCTTGGAGCCCACTCAGCGATAAAACGGTGATCCGCGCCGGTTTTGGTATGTATAACGATTTACAGGACGCCCTGGGCTACCGCACAGATCAGAACGCGCCCTACAATCCAACCTATAGTCTTCCGAATGCGGCTGTCTCGGCCCTTCCGCTTTCGCCCTCCGGGCCCGTCCCGGCGACTGCGCGTCTGGTTCCCGGCGGAGTGCAGCCGGATCTCTATTCTCCGACGCTTATCTCGTGGTCTTTCCGTGTTCAGCAAGCTTTGACCGCCAACACCGCGCTCACCATCGGCTACGTAGGGTCGCACGGGTATCACGAATTGGTCGGCGTGGATGCTAACGAGCCATTCCCGGTGATTTGTCCGGCGTCGCCCTGCCCGGGTACTTATCCGAATACATTTCCGGCTGGGATTGCCGGTACTCCCGTCGCCGCTGGGACTTACTACGTTCCTACAGCAACCAAAGCAAATCCGTCGATTGCGAATGCCTGGACTTACTTTTCAGAAGGGGATAGTTCGTATAACGCCTTACAAGTCGATATCAACCGCCGTTTCAGCAGTGGCCTCTCGGTACGCGGAGTATATACCTGGTCGCGGGCCATCGACGATGGCGATTCCTTGAACGCCACCACGTCGGGAGGCGAGCCTGCCCTGGTTTCGAACCCGTTTGACTTGGGCGCGGATCGCGGTCTGGCAAATTTTCAAGTGAAGAATGTCGGCGTGATCAATGCCGTTTACGCTCTGCCTTTCGGGCGCGGCAGACGATACCTCGCGCACTCCGGCGGCCCGGCGAATGCAGTCGCGGGCGGCTGGACGGTGAATTCGATTGTGACGCTTCAGGATGGATTTCCATTCACGCCTCAATTGAGTTACAACCCCTCGAATAATGGCGATTCGCGCAATCCCGTGCGCCCCTATGTAAATCCATTTTTCAGCGGTCCGGTGATTTTGGGCAATGTAAATCAGTGGTTCAATCCCGCCGCCTTTCTCGCACCGCCGAACGGCAGCGGATTTTACGGAAACTTGGGCAGGGACACGCTGATTGGCCCGGGACTCGCCACGTGGGATTTTTCGGCGCTGAAAGACATGCGCATCAACGAAAGAATGGCGCTGCAGTTTCGCGCCGAATTGTTCAACCTGCTGAACAAAGCGAATTTCAATTCGCCGAATGGGGTGGTGTTCACGCCAACCGGCGTATCGCCGACCGCGGGCCTGATCACCAGCACGTCCACGACGTCGCGCCAAGTCCAATTCGGGCTGAAGCTGCTTTGGTAAGACGGGTCAGAGGATTTGCCCGGAAGCCGTGCTGCCAAAATTGATCTATGCGATTTGGCCGCTCTACCTTATTTGCTTTTCTCCTTTTGCCGGCAGGCGTATTCGCTCAATCGTCCGCTCCGCAACCTGAATATGATCCCCGCTTGACGTTTGCTCCGTTAACGCTGCCGGATCCGGTGAATGCGTATCGCTCGGGCGATGGCGCTCCGGGTCCCAGTTATTGGCAAAACGAGGCGGACTACGAGCTGCATGCGGCGCTGGACACCGCGACGAAGCAATTGAAGACTACCGAAATCATCACTTATACGAACAATAGCCCGGATTCATTGAGCAGCCTCTGGGTACAGCTCGAGCAAAATATTTACCGGAAAGATTCGCGCGCCCGGCGCATGGGCATCCTCCGCGGCCGAAGGCGCGCTCAGCCGCAGCCGGAAGAAGATACCTCAACCGAAGGCTTCGTTCTAACCTCGGTCGAGATCGAATCTGGCAAGCAGACCAACAAAGCCGATTACCTCGTCTCCGACACGCGCATGCAGATTCGCCTGGCCGAGCCGTTGAGGCCGCATGGAAGGTTGCGGATCCACATCCAATATCACTACCAGATTCCGGGAGTCTGGGGCGGACGCACCTCGTGGGGAAAATCGGAAAAGGGCGATATCTTTGATATGGCGCAGTGGTATCCGCGGATGGCGGTGTACGACGATTTGCGCGGCTGGGACACGTTGCCTTATATCGGCGCGGAATTTTATCTCGAATACGGCAATTTCGATTACTACATCACCGCGCCTTCCGATATGTTGATCGCGGGCTCCGGCGAGCTGATGAATCCGCAGGATGTGCTGACGAAGACGGAGATCGCGCGCCTCGCGAAAGCGCGAACGAGCGATACCACCGTGTTCATTCGCACCGCGGCGGAAGTAGGCGAACCGTCCAGCCGTCCCAAGCAGGGCGGCACCTTGACGTGGCATTTTCATATGAATCATACGCGCGATGTGGCCTGGAGCGCTTCGCCGGTCTTCGTTTGGGATGCGGCGCGCATCAACCTGCCGGATGGAAAAACGTCGCTTGCGATGTCGGTCTATCCGCCCGAAAGTGTGGGGCCGGATGCTTGGGATCGCTCTACCGAATATGTAAAAGATACGGTGGAGCATTTCTCCAAGCAATGGTTTCCTTATCCATGGCCCACCGCTATCAGCGTTGCCGGGTTCTCGACAGGCATGGAATATCCCGGCATGGTTTTCGACGGTATCAAGGACAAAGGACCGTTCCTGTTTTGGGTGACCGCGCACGAAATCGGGCACGATTGGTTCCCGATGATCGTCGGTTCGAACGAGCGCCGCAACGCTTTCATGGATGAAGGCTTCAACACCTTCATCGATATTGACGAATCGGCGACGTATGCGGGAGGAAAATACGGTCCCAAACGCGACAGCGAATATTCAGCGGGCGGCGAACCGCCGGACACGATCTTGAAAGTGCTGGACAACCCCGCCGCGCCGGTGATCCTCATGCGCGCGGATGCGTATCCGTTCCAGCTCGGGCATCCCGTGAGTTATTTCAAGGGTGCCTACGGCATGGTGCTGTTGCGTGAACAAATTCTGGGGCCGAAACGCTTTGATTGGGCGTTTCGCAAATACATTCGCGACTGGGCTTACAAACACCCGTCTCCGTCAGACTTTTTCCGCGCCATGGAAAGCGCCGGCGGCGAGGATCTGAGTTATTTCTGGCGCGGCTGGTATATGCACAATTGGAAGTTCGATATGGCCGTCGAAAAGATCGACGGGGAGAAAGTGACTCTCCTCAACCGCGGTCAACTCGTGCTGCCGGCTACGGTGGAAGCGAAGCTTAAGGACGGGACGTCGATGCGCCTCGAAATACCGGTAGAGGCGTGGCTGTCGAAGGGAACCTACATGTGGACAGTTCCCGGCGACAGCCCGGTGGAGTCGGTAATCATCGATCCGGACCACGTTTTGCCCGACGACGACCGCAGCAACAATACCAAAAAGGCGGAGTGACGCTAATCCGTCTCCACCACCTCGATGGCATTGACTTCCGCGTAATTTTTTACCGGGACGAACTCAAGCTGTAACATCCCTTGGGCATTGGGCTCCAGGTTGTCGAAAATCTTGTCAACGCCGCGGTTCGAGCCGCCCGCGTCTTTTACAATTTGATAGTCCCGCAGAAGAGCCGTGCCGTTGGCGAAAACGCCGAAGATTCGGCTGTCGAGCGCGGCTTCGTGCGATTCGGGCGTACCGAACCAGGTTTCGGCGAAGTGCAGCGTCAGGCGATATTTCCCGGGCGCGAGCGGGATGTGATACGAAAAGTTGCCGAACCGCTCGCCCTGATAAAGGGCCTTTTCCGCCGAATTCACCACTAGGTCGTGCCGCGATACCAGCGTGCCTCCGCAGTAATATTCGTCGGCGGCCCACAGACGGCCATCGGAATCCGTCACCGGATTCGCTTGCGCGACGATTCTCACCGGATGGATGCGGCCGGGAGCGCTGGGGAGGAGTTCAAGCGCGTTCAGAAAGGCTGGTGCATTTCCCGGAATGAAGTTGAGATGAAGCTTGCTATCGGTAGCCGGGCGGACATCTTTGAAAACGCGCTCGAGCAGACGGTTCGGAGCGCCCGCTTGTGCGAGCGGGTCCAAGTCATCGAGCCGCGGAGCGCCATTGATCGAAACCTGGAAGACCCGGGTGCTATCGCCGCCGCCGCCCGGATTGCCGCTGCCGAACTCCGTTTCCGCGAAGTACAGATGAAGCTCGTACGTGCCTTGCCGCAGCGGGATGTCATAGCGGAACCGCCCCGAGCGGCGCGCCTTCAAAAAGTGAGGATCCGGCTGCGCCTCGATCAGATGATCCACCGGAATCGGAGTGGACGAGCCGCCCCGATAGTAGGCATCCGCACCCCACAGATGACCCTGCCGGTCCATCATGGGCGAGCCGTGATAGCCTGCCAGAATTCGAAATTCCGCCGCTACCGGTTCGGTGGCCGGACCAGTCCAAATCTCATTCGCAACGGGAGCTGGGGGATGCATCTTTTTGTGAGCGGCCAGTGACAAAAAGGCAATGACCCCTGCGCCAGCGAGCGCAGCGGGAATCACCCAAAGCCAGCGACGCTTTGGCCTCGTTTCGGGCGGCGGCAAAGCAGCCGGCGCAGCCGGAGGATTTCCAGCTCCGTTCGTGATGAACAACGGGCGGTACTGGCCATTTGGAATGGCGATGTGAACCGCGTGCGCCGCACCCGGACCTCGATAATACTCCTCCAGCCGTTTGCGCAGCCGGTGCGCTTCGACGCGCACGATGGAGTCTTTCTTCGGGTCAAACTCGGCCGGTCGTCCCAGTGCCTCGAGCGCGATGCTGTATTCCTTGATCTCGTCGGCGTGCCCGTCCAAATGCCGTTCACAGATATAGCGGAAGAACTTGCCCAGCCGAGTCGCTTTGTTGAACAGGCCGGATTGGAGCACGTTCTCTATCTCCGCCCGTTCGAGCTCAGATGGCGTAACGGCGTTCATAGAGGACACTGACAGCGGCAGTATATCAGAACTGTATTGACACTCCGGCAAAGTGTAACATGGCTGAAAACAAATGACTTATCGGCGTAACGTGCCACGTAGCAGCATGGTAACCCGAAGCGCCTTGTTCTGCGGCCCTGCCGTCTCTAATATTGACCTCATATAATTCCCCAGACTAGGACGGTACTAGCCTTGGGCTTCGTTGCTTACAAAGAGGGTTCCATGTCGAAAAGGGTTTGCTCCGTTTTAACGGGGTTTGCTTTACTTGTTTTGCTCTCGGCCAGCGTCTGGTCGCAGGGTCTGTTTGCGACTCTTACGGGTGTTGTCTCCGACCCTTCGGGTGCAGTGGTATCGAATGCCAATGTCAAATTGCGAGACGCCCAGTCGGGTTCGGAGCGCGCCACGGTTACCGACGGTCAGGGCTATTACACCTTTGCCTCCGTTCCGGTCGGAAACTACGTACTGACTGTCGAAAATCCTGGATTTCAGACCTACAAAGCGGCCGGCGTCTCTCTCGGCGGCGGCGAGCGACGTAACGTCAACGTCTCGCTACAGGTCGGAAACACGAACCAGACGGTCGAAGTAACCGGCTCGGCTGACATCGTCGCTCCAGTGGATTCCGGTGAAAAGTCTTCTACTCTAACGACCAAAGAACTGGAAAATTATGTCCAGGTCGGCAGCAATGCCGCCGAATACATTAAGATCGTTCCGGGTTTCGGACTCAATAACGGAGCTTCGAATAAGTCGAATTACAGCGGCCAAACGATTGGCATTAATGGCAACGGCGATTCCGGAAGCCAAAGCCCGCTGAATAACGCTTTCATCTACAATGGCCTCCCTGGCAACACGCTGGACATCGTATCGGATGGCGCGCATGTTTCGGATCCTGGTTGTAACTGCGACACGCCAGTCAATCCGAACGCGGACTTCATTCAGGAATTCAAAATACTGACCTCCAACTTCAGCGCGGAAGAACAGAAAGGGCCGGCGGTGATCACGTCGGTGACAAAGGCGGGCGGTACAAATTTCCACGGAAACGCCTTCTTTTCGGCCCGGAATTATACGTTGAACTCAAATGATGCTTATTCGAACGCCATCGGTATTAAGCAGCCCGCGAACAAGTATTACTATCCCGGCGGCAGCATCGGCGGCCCGGTGCTGGTTCCCTGGACGAAATTCAATCACAACCACGACAAGTTGTTTTTCTTTACCGGCTATGAATATTTCTATCAGGTCCTTGATACCGGCCAGTTAACGGCGACTGTTCCGACCGCGGGCATGCTCGGTGGAGATTTCTCCGCTGCGGAATTAGCCAAGTTGGGCAATGTCACCGCCTCCGGAAACGCTCCCGGGAAGATCAATCAGTCGATGTTTCCCGGCGGCCAAATTCCCACGTCGCAAATCGACCCGAACATGCTGGCGCTCATGAAATTGTATCCGGCGCCGAACGCCGACCCGAACGTGACCGGCGGCCCCAACTACGTTCAATCTGAAATCTTCAATCAAAACAACATTCAGTGGACCAGCCGGGTCGATTACAACATCAGCGACAACACCAAGCTTTTCGTCCGTTACAACCTGCAGCGCGAGACGCAGCAGTTTCCGGTCGGCCTATGGTGGCGGCAAAGCGATCAGGTCCCCTATCCGACGCCGGTCGAGGGTAAGAACCGCTCCGACGCTCTCAGCGGTTCCTTGACACACGTGTTTAGTCCGACCATGACCAACGAAGCCGTCTTCGCCTATACGTTTGTCGGCTTCCCGAACGTTTTCGCGGATCCTTCCAAAGTCGATCGCTCGACGGTCGGTTATAACAACGCCGGTCTGTTCAAAAATGGTGTCGCCCAGATTCCCTCTTTCGGCGGCAATGGCGGGGCGGGCGAGGCGGCCCTCATCTTTAATCCCGGCGGTTTCGAAGCGGGTGGCGCATCGGGAGGACTATATGCGAACAAGTACATGCCAAGCGCCAGCGATACGCTCACTAAAGTCTGGGGCACGCATACCTTCAAGACGGGCTTCTTCTATGAATGGATCCGGAACGCGCAGCCGGCCAACAACGACACCAACGGTTACCTGCAATTTGTGCCTACCGCCAACCCGAATTTCACCTACGGCAACGCGTATGCCGATGAGCTGACCGGCAACATATCTTCCTATACGGAAGCGAATTTTAATCGCATCAACGACATTTCCTATAACACCTACGAAGGCTTCATCCAGGATTCCTGGAAGGTCACGCCAAAGCTAACGGTGGAACTGGGCTTGCGTATGACCCATTTCACGCCCTGGGCCGACGACGAAGGCTTTGGATATTCGGTCTTCAACCAATCGCAGTATGTGAACTCCGCCTGCGCGAATGCGCCGACCTTCTGCGGATTCAACTGGCACAGCCGCGACGCCTCGGTTCCGGTGGGCGGTTTCCCGATGCGAAGTGTCTTCTGGCAGCCCCGATTCGGCGTTGCCTATGATCTAACCGGTAAGGGCAATAGCGTCTTGCGCGGCGGCTGGGGCAGATTTTATTATCATTCCGGGCAGTTCACCAGCGGATTGGATACCTCCGCCGGTTCCGAGTCGGTGACGGTGAGTCCGAATAGTTTAGGCAATCAGCAGTTGCTCGCAAGCAATCTGTCCTCCATTCCTTTCTCTGCCGCGCCGTCCGCGCCGGGCGCCGTGGACAGCACGGACAGCAAGCAGCCGTATACCGACAGCTATAGCGTCACGATGTCGCAGCGGTTGCCTTGGACCAGCTTGATGGAACTTTCTTACGTTGGCAACCGCAGTAGAGACTTACAAAACACCGGGGGCGCCGGCAGCAACATTAATCTGGTTCCCGTCGGGGCAATGCTGAGCCAAACCAATCCAGCCAACGCCACTGCGAATAATTTCCGTCCGATCCTGGGTTACGGCGACATCAACCTCGCGACGAACGATTTGTACGCCAATTACAATGCCTTTCAAGTAACCTGGGCCCGGCAGAAAGGCCGTTACACCATTCAAGCGAATTACACTTATTCGAAAGCCTTGGGCATCGTTAGTCCGAACACCACGGACGGCGGTTCGCCAACTCTCGACCCATTCGATCTGCGCAACAATTACGGCGTCCAACCGGGCAACCGTACGCATATCTTCAATGCGGCCTATTCAATCGAACTGGGTAGTCCGTTCAAAGGTAACCGCGTTGTCGCCGGTGTTGTGAACGGCTGGCAGCTCTCCGGGGTGACTCAATGGGAGAGCGGCCCCAATCTGAGTTACAACAGCGGCACCAGCGAGAACTTCAACATGCAGTTAATCGGTTCTGGCGTCCCGTGTCCGACGGCGGCGCTCCCGGCAGGGGTGGCATATCCGGTTGTATGCGGTAGCGGCGCAGTGATTCCGGGTTCGGTGAATGCAACCAACCTAGGTGGTATCGCCATCGGCAATCAATCCCTTTTAGGAACCAACGCGATCCAGATCAATCCGCAGATTACATGTAATCCGACTGCCAATCTTGCGGCGCATCAATACATCAACGGAAGCTGCTTCTCCGTTCCGACCCAGGTGGGTCAGAATGGTCCCACGCTCATGCCGGCGTTTTATGGACCCGCTTTCTTCAATTCCGACCTGGGACTCTTCAAAAACTTCCAAATCAAGGAGTCGATGAAGCTGCAGTTCCGCATTCAGGCGTACAACTTCCTGAATCACCCGCTGTGGTCTTTCCCCAACAGCAATAACCTGACTCTTGATTTCACGCAGGATGCTTCAGGAAAGCTGACGCAGACCAATCCGAACTTCGGAACCACGACGTTTAAACAAGGGAATCGAATCGTCGAATTGGCGGTGAAGTTCTATTTCTAGAGCCGCTTCGTGCGGTCGATATAATCGGCCCAGGGCGTGATGTATCGTTTCGCAGTAATGGCAATCTTGGTTTGCTGCGCGAACGCTCAGACCACCGCCGATTCGCCTCAAGAACTACTGAAGCAAGCGATCGCCCTTCATCAAGCCGGCAAGTTGGATGAGGCGATCGCCGACTATCGGACGCTTTTGAGTAAATACCCGGACATTGCGCAGATCCGCTCGAATCTAGGAGCGGCACTGGCCGCGCAGGGCAAATACGCCGAGGCCATTGTCGAGTACAAGCGGGCGCTCTCGACCCATCCCGACAACCAGGTCGAGCTGAATCTGGCTCTTGCGTACTACAAAGAAGGACAATATCCGGAGGCGATTCAAGAGTTAGAGAAGGTTCGCCAAGGCGCGCCCGGCAATCGCCAGGCAATGCTGCTCCTGGCCGATTGCTATCTGCGGGTGGGGAAGAATAAGATGGTAATCGCTCTGCTGACACCCGCGCGGCAAGCCGATCCGGATAATCGGGCCATCACTTATCTGCTGGGGACCGCACTGGTGCGCGACGGCCAAACCGCCCAGGGACAGGTCGTGATTGATCAGATTCTCAAGAATGGCGATTCGGCGGAAGCCCGCCTGTTGATGGGAACCACCAAGTTGTTTGTGAACGATTTCGTGGGGGCGCTAGCGGATCTTAAAAAGGCCATCGAGTTGAATCCGAATCTCCCCGATGTTTACGCCTATTATGGATTGGCGTTGCTTTCGAGCGGCGATCAAGAAGGGGCCCGTAAGGCATTTACCAAAGAACTCGAGCAGGATCCGAATAATTTTGCGGCGAACCTGCGTATGGGCGTCGTGCTTCGCCAGGACGACGATAACGCAGCGGCTTTGAAATACTTTCAGCACGCCTTGCAGGTGCGTCCCGGCGATCTTGGTGTGCGCTACCAGATCGCATCGGTGGAATTGGCGGAAGGGCAGGTCGAAGAGGCCCGCAAAGAATTGGAATCGGTGTTGAAAGAGGCGCCCAATTTTGTGGAGGCGCATGTTTCGCTCGCGACCGTGTATTATCGCGAAAAGCGCAAGCTGGACGGCGACAAGGAACGCACCATTGTGGCGAAATTGAACGCTGCGCAGCAGGCCAATCAACCGGCGGTGAAAGCGGCGCAATGAAGCGCCTGGAAGCCCGTTGGCTCGTCCTGCTGTTGCTCCCGCCGCTCTGTGCTGGGGGCGCCAGCGTCTGCGCAAATTGTCATCCGGTGCAAGCCAAATTCCAGCCTGGGACTTCGATGGCGCACGCGCTCGAAACCGTTCCCAATTGCACGATTCTGCGCGATAATCCGCTGTTGACGTTCCGCGAAGGCAAATACTCCTACCGGATCGAGCGCCAGGGCGAGCGTAGTATTTACTCGGTTACCGACGGGCAGAACACCATCTCGGTTCCGATTGCCTGGGCGCTGGGTCTCGGATCCGCTGGCCAAACCTACGTTCTCGAAATAAACGGCGAGCTCTACGAGAGCCGCGTCAGTTACTTCAGCGAAGTGAAGGGACTGGACCTCACCATGGGAGCGCAGGGCCACGCGCCCGGCACTCTCCTCGAAGCCGCCGGCCGCTTCATCAGCCGCGCTGAACGATTCCGCTGCTTTGGCTGTCATTCGACCGATGCGTTCCAACAAAAGCAGCTCACGCTCGATAAGCTGATTCCGGGCGTACAATGCGAGCGCTGCCACGGTCCATCCGAAGAGCATCTGGCGAAATTGACGCCGATGAAAAAGCTCGGCAGTCTGAGCACGGAGGACGTCTCTAACTTCTGCGGCCAATGCCACCGCACCTGGGAAGAAATTGCCGCGGGCGGCACGCATGGGATCGTGAACGTGCGGTTCCAGCCTTACCGCCTAACGATGAGCAAGTGCTATGACACGGAAGACAAACGCATCAGTTGTCTCGCATGCCACGATCCGCACCGGGAAGTAGACCGCAGAGACGTGGATTACGACGCGAAATGCCAAGCCTGCCATTCGAAAGACGCCCATCCGGCCGCAAAAATCTGCCGGGTTTCCACCAGCAATTGCGTCTCCTGCCACATGCCGAAGCTCGAATTGCCGGGAGCGCATTATCGGTTCACCGACCACCGCATCCGCATTGTCCGAGCCGGGGAAAAGTATGCGGATTAACATGCTGCTCGCGTTGTGGCTCTTAGTAGCGGCGCGCCCGCTATGGCCGCAAACCGAAGATCCGGCAGCGCTGCTCCAACGCGCGTTTCAAGCGCAGCAGACCGGAGATTATGTCGCGTCCGCCGAGGCCTATCGGGCTTTCCTAAAACTCCGCCCCGATGAAGTAGGAGCGCATTCGAATCTGGGCGTGGTGCTCGTCAAACTGGGGCGCTACGACGAGGCGATCGCGGAATACGAAGCAGCCGGAAAGCTAGCCCCTGACGATCCCCGCATTGTGCTAAATTTAGCGCTCGCCTATTCGAAAAGCGGCCGTCTTCGCGAAGCCGCCGCCCAGCTTGAGACGCTCCACTCGACGGCTCCCCAAGACGTCCAGGTGACGCTGCTGCTGGCGGACACCGATTTACGAATGGGCGAGGATCAACACGTCATCGAGCTCCTCACGCCCCTCGAGGACAGCCCCAATCTCGCCGTCGCATACATGTTAGGCACCGCGTTGATTCGAACCAAACGGATCGGCGAAGGGCAAGTCCTGCTGGATCGCATTCTGAAGAATGGAGACAGCGTGGAAGCGAGATTCTTACTGGGCACGCGCATGTTCGAATCCGGCGATTATCCCGCGGCGGTGAAGCAATTCGCTAGCGCGATCGAGCTGAACCCTCGCCTTCCGGAACTCCAATCGTTCTACGGCCAGGCACTGCTGATTACCGGCGACGCCGATGGCGCTTCCGAGGCTTTCCGGCGCGAACTGGCTAATAACCGCAACGACTATCGCGCGAATCTGGGGCTCGGCCAGATCCTGGTCGCTCGCCGCCATTTCGACGAAGCCCTGCCGTTGCTACAGCAAGCCGTGCTCGTGCGGCCTCAAACGCCCGAAGCCTTGCATTCGTTGGGCGAAGCCTTGCTCGGTTTGGGCCGCGCGCGGGAAGCGCAGGATAAATTCGCGATGGCTAAGAGCCTCGGCTGGCGCGAGCAGACTGCTGAATCCGATCCCGGTCCAAAGGTGAATGAACCGGCACCCAACTTCTCGCTGCCGGAGGTTGGTTCGGGAAAAGCGGTGAGCTTGCGCGGCTTTAAGCGAAAGACTCCGGTCGTATTGGTCTTCGGCAGCTACTCGTGCCCGAATTTCCGCGGGTCGGCAGCCGCGCTCGAAGCGCTGTACGCGAAATATGGCCGGAATATTCCATTTCTGCTGGTCTACATCCGCGAAGCCCACACCCAGCAGAATTGGGAAAGCACGCGTAACGTGCGCGCTGGAATAGCCGTAGCACCCGCTGCCAATTTGGCCGAAAAGCAGGAGCACGCGATGATGTGCAGCCGCAAGCTGCATCTCCGCTTTCCCGCCCTGGTGGATGGTATGGATGGCGCGGTCGAAACCGCCTACGCCGCCTGGCCAAGCCGGGCGGTTATCGTGGGTATTGATGGGCAAGTCTTGTACAGCACCCGCCTGACGGAACTCGACTTTCACGCCAACGAAATGGCAGCGTGCTTGAAGCGCGCGTCAGCAAAATGAATTGGAACAGACGGCAGCTTTTGCGAAGCGCGGCGCTGGGCCTAACGCCGTTTCACCGCCTCCGCTCAGAAACCAGCGAGCCATTATTCATCGAAGTGCCGCCATCGTCAAGCGGCATCGAGTGGGTACATGATAACGCGATGTCCAACAATCGCTATCTGCCCGAAACGTTGGGACCCGGCTGCGCTTTTCTCGATTTCGACAATGACGGCTGGATGGACCTGTACCTGGTCAATAGTGGCCCCTGCGATTTCTGGAAGCCGCCCACCCCCATTCGCAACGCGCTCTATAAAAACAATCGCGACGGCACCTTCACCGATGTCACCGAAAAGGCCGGCGTGCCCGGCGGGACCTTCGGTATGGGTATCGCCGTTGGAGATTACGATAACGACGGCTGGCCCGACCTTTTCGTGACCGCCTATGGCAATTGCATTCTCTACAAAAACAATCACGACGGCACCTTCACCGATGTAACCGAAAAAGCGCGGCTCGCGACTCCCGGTTGGACCACCAGCGCCGTTTGGTTCGACTACGACAACGACGGTCGGTTGGACTTGTTTGTTTGCAGCTTCGTCGATTACAGCGCGACCCACAAATTCGAATGCGGCGACAACAAGCTCGGCCGGCACTACTATTGCATCCCGCGTATCTTCAAAGGCACGGCGAGCTTCCTCTATCACAACAACGGTGATGGCACATTCAGCGAAGTCAGTAAGGGGACCGACATCGCGAAATCGCTCGGTAAAGGCCTGGGCGTGGTCGCGACCGACATCAATAATGACGGCCGCATGGACCTGTTCGTCTCGAACGATACGGTGCAGAATTTTCTGTTTGTGAATCGTGGGCCGGATAAGAACGGCGAATGGCAGTTCGAAGAGATTGCGCTACAGGCGGAAGTAGGCTTCAGCGACAACGGGCAGCCGCGCTCGGGAATGGGTGTGGACGCCGCCGATCTGAACAGCGACGGTTGGCAGGATCTCTTTGTCGCCAACGTGGATCAGGAGATGTTTTCGGTCTATCAAAATGCTAAGAACGAAAGTTTTCGTGACGTCGCGCACCAGGATAACGTCGCCCAGGCAACGCGCCTGTTAAGCGGTTGGGGCCTGAAATATTTCGACTACGATAACGATGGCGCGGTCGACCTGATTCTGGCCAACGGGCACCCGGACGACATGATCGACCACTATTCGCAAGAGGTCCACTACAAGGAGCCCCTGTTGCTGTTCCATCAGGGCTCTGACGGCAAATTGATCAACGTTAGTCCCGAGGCCGGCCCGGTCTTCCGCAAAGCCTTCCCGGCGCGGGGTCTGACGGTCGGCGATTACAACAACGATGGCGCGCTCGACGTGCTGGTGGCGAACAATGGCGCGCCGCCCGTGCTGCTACGCAACAACGCTGCCAAGGGGCGCAATTGGCTGGGCATCAAGCTCGAAGGCGTCATCTGCAATCGTGACGCCATCGGAACCAAAATCATATGGAAGGCCGGCGGCAGGACCATGCGTCGTCTGAAGAACAACGGCGGCAGCTATCTTTCTTCACATGATCCGCGCGAAATCCTGGGCGTTGGCGCGGCCGCCAAAATCGACGAGCTCGAAATCCAGTGGGCTCCGCCAAGCAAACACGTGGATAAATTCACGAACCTCGCTCTAAACCGCTATATCCGCATCGTGGAAGGCAAAGGCTTGATTTAGCGTAACGTCGCTATCAAGAAGCGGAGAAATCGCGCGAAAGGGGGACAAGGCGCCTTTTTTCTTCAACTACAGCCCCTACACCCTACAACGAGCAAAGCGGCGTCCGATATGTTACTCAGCCAGCGTGAAACAACCGAGTCTACTGTGCGCTCTCGTAGTACTCACGCTAATTTCCGTATTGGCCGGGTGCGGGGCTTCTGGCTCGGGCGCCGGCCACGCGTTAACCGTCGCCCAAGTAAAGAAATTGTGCGAAGTGGAGCGTACTCCGAAAGAGGTACGTTTTCAGGGCGTTGTCACCCTGGTTCAGTCCACCCTAGGCTTCATCGTCGTCCAGGATGATACGGCGGGCATTCGCATTAAGCCGGCTCTGTATATAGCCAGCGATCGGGTGAGTCATCGCGTCGAGGTCGCGGGCGAGACTTCCGACACAGACTCCGTCATGGACGCCTCCGTCCGTGATCTGGGCCTCGCTACCCTGCCTGTGCCGCGCCGCCTTTCCGCCGCCGATCTCACCTCCGACCGTTTCGACGACCTCCTGGTCACCGTCGCGGGTGTCCCGCGCGCCATCACGCTCGACAGCATCGGTCAAAGCACCTTTCTCATCGACGTTGCCGGCCGGCAGGTGAATGCCCGCCTGATGGACGCCCGCCGCTCCATGAATCGGCTGCCCGATGCCGAGGTCCTGGCTACCGGAGTGGCCGATACCAGCGTGGATGTCGATGGAAAGGTGACGAGCTTTGCCCTGCTGATTCCCAGCCGGAAATCCATTCTCGTCACCAAAGACGCACCCGATCCGCGGGCGCTTCCCGTGACGGAAGTGGGTCGCCTTTCAGGCGCTTTCAACCCCCTGGCAGCACACCGCATCCGGCTTCGTGGAACCCTCCACGCCGCTTCCGATTCGACCGGCTTGCAGTTTACCGATGGCAGTGGTGGTTCTAGTCAAGTCCACTCCATTCCAGTCCGCTCCACTACGGGCATCGACCGTACTACCGGAAGCACCGTGGATCTTGCCGCCTTTGTGGGCCGCGAAGCCGGTACGCTCGTGTTACGCGATGCCGCCGTCTTGGGCCCCGTTCTTGAAGGAGCTGCCGGCCCCGCTCCGGCTAAGCGCCGCGTCCTCACCACTGCCTCCGAGGTGCGCGCCTTGTCTCCCTCAGAAGCCCGCCTGGAAATTCCCGTCTCTCTCGATGGCGTCGTCACTTTTTACAACCCGGCGATTCAGACTATGTTCTTTCAGGACAAGTCGGCCGGCATTTATGTCTCGACGCACGCGGTCGAAGCTCTGCCGGTACATGCCGGCGATCATGTTCTTCTCTCGGGCGTGTCGGCGCCCGGTGATTTTGCTCCGGTAGTCGACAAGCCAACCGTTCGTATCCTGGGCTCCTCGCCCATGCCGGAACCCGCTCGCATGAGCCCGGAAGATGTTTTTCTCGGCAACGGCGACAGCCAGTGGGTGGAGTTGGAAGGCGTCGTCCAGAACGTCGCCTGGGACAGCGGTCACCCCGCCGCTCTCGTGGCCTGGGGGCCGCATCAATTCAAAGTTCGGATCGCAGGGTCGGAAGGCGTGCCGGCCTCCTGGGTGGACGCGCGCATTCGCGTACGCGGGGCGTGCGGCACGATCTTTAACCCCAAGCGCCAACTGGTTGGCATTCAATTGTTCGTTCCCTCGCTCGACGATTTCGCGGTCCTCGAAACCAGCCGCCTGGGTCCATTTGAAACCGCCGTTCAGCCGGTAAGCAGTCTCCTGCAGTTCTCGCCGTCGGGTTCGATCGGCCACCGCTTTCATCTTCGCGGGACGGTCTTAGCGGCCCACCCGCATGGCCCCACCTGGGTACGCGACGTCACGGGCGGAGTGTTGATTCGCGATCACAATGACATGGTCCTCGCCCCCGGCGATGTCGTGGACGTGGCCGGCTTCGCCGTTCCCGGACCATTTTCTCCGGAAATTCACAATGCGGTCATCCGCCGGGTCTCCGGCGGCCCCATGCCTACGCCAATTCCCGCCACTCCAGAAGAAGTCTTGTCCGGAAGCTACGATGCCCAGTTGATTCAGGTCGATGCCCGGCTTCTCGATCAATTCAGCAATGGCCAGGAGCGTACGTTGCTGATGAAGTCGGGCCGCATCACCTTTACCGTGAAAGGCGGCAACAATCTTCCCTTCTTCGAGCCCGGAACCGTACTCCGCTCCATCGGAATTTGCTCCATCGTGGCGGAGCGTTTTCGTGGTTTCGCGATTCCTCGCACCTTCGAGGTTAATTTACGTTCGCCCGCTGACGCCCAGGTGCTCCGTCCCGCGCCTTATCTGACTCCCCAGCGCACCTTCCGCGCGCTGACCGTCACCGTGTTCCTCATCGCCGCGGCGCTAGTCTGGGTCTGGGTGCTGGGCCGCCGCGTCGGCATGCAAACCAAGGTCATCGCCAACAAACTCGCGGAAGTGGAGTCGCTCAAGGAGGCCGCCGAAGCCGCCAACCGCGCCAAGAGCGAATTTCTGGCAAACATGAGCCACGAGATCCGCACCCCTATGAACGGCATTCTCGGAATGACCGCGCTCACGCTCGATTCGGAGCTTTCTATGGAACAACGTGAAAATTTGAAAACTGTAAAATCATCCGCCGATTCGTTGCTCACCATCATCAACGACATTCTCGATTTTTCGAAGATCGAAGCCGGCAAGCTGGATCTCGATCGCATCGAATTCGACTTCCGCGACAGTCTCGAAGAGAGCGTGCGCACGCTGGCTGTCTGGGCGCACGAAAAAAATCTCGAGCTGGTGTGCGGAGTCGCCCCCAATGTCCCCGAAATCGTCGTGGCCGACCCCACGCGCCTCCGCCAGATCGTCACCAATCTTCTTTCAAACGCCATTAAATTTACCGAGCGCGGCGAGGTGGGCGTATATGTGACCGCGGAATTGCTGGCGGCCGATCGTGTGTGCCTTCATTTCGTGGTCAGCGACACCGGCATGGGTATCGAGCCGTCAAAACAGGAAAACATCTTTGCCGCTTTTACCCAAGCCGACCTCTCCACTACTCGGAAATATGGCGGTACAGGCCTTGGTCTCAGCATCTCGGCGCGCCTAGTCAAAATGATGGCGGGGAAGCTTTGGGTCGAAAGCGAACTCGGCCAAGGCAGCCGGTTCCACTTCACTTGCGAAGCGGGTATCGGCAAGGCGAAAGACCGGTCCGCCGGCCCCGTCGCGCTCGGCGAAGCCCTCGCCCTGCAAGGCATTCGCGTGCTGATCGTAGACGATAGTGGAGCCAATCGCCGGATTCTCAGCGATACTCTTTCCCGCTGGGGCATGCAAGCCGCCGATGCCGCCTGTGCGCCGGAGGCCCTCCACCTGTTGCGCACCGCCGCCGCTTCCGGCGCGCCCTTTGCCCTGATCGTTTGCGACGGTCGCATGCCCGAAATGGACGGATTCGATCTCGCCGAGCGTGTTGCTTCTGACCCGGCTCTCAGCGGCCCAGGTTGCGGCGCGGTGGACATCATCATCCTTACCGCTACCGGCCAGCGCGGGGACGGTGCGCGCTGCCGCGAACTCGGAATCGCCGGCTATCTGACCAAACCCGTGCGCCAAGCCGAGCTGCGCGCCGCCATTCTATCCGTGCGCGCCTCTCAGGCCACGGGGGTGCGGCCGGATACATCCATTACCCGCCATTCGCTCCGCGAAAACAATTCTCGCTCGCAGCGCATCCTGGTGGCCGAAGACAATAGCGTCAATCAGCACGTGGTGCGGCGTTTCATTGAGAGAGAAGGACATACCGCGGTAGTGGTCAACAATGGCCGAAAAGCGGTCCAGGCGCTCGAGGAACAGGAGTTCGATCTCGTCTTGATGGATGTGCAAATGCCCGAGATGGATGGCTTTGCCGCCACCGCCGAGATCCGCCGCCGCGAACGTTCGAGCGGCAAGCGCCATCGCATCATCGCGATGACCGCGCATGCCATGAAAGGCGATCGGGAGAAATGCATCGATGCCGGTATGGACGGCTATCTTTCGAAACCGGTCGGATTAGCCGAATTAATCGAAGTTCTAGGCTCCCCGGCTCCCGTTTCAGAAATAGAGCTTGAGCGCGAGCTGTAACTGCCGAGGGGTGTTGAGGAGATCCGAACTGCTCGTCAGCTTGCCGAAGTTCTGGTCCTGAATATTGACGTCTCCCGTCCCAAAGCGGACCCGGTTAAATATATTAAACGCTTCCGCGCGAAATTCAACGCGGATCTGCTCTCGAATGGGAAACGAGCGCGTGACCGAAAGGTTTTCGTTTAAGTTCGGAAATTGGCGGACTTTCGGGTTGTACCGGGTCGCGTTTCCAAACCCCGTGGTGCCCAACGCGGCATTATCCTGGATGGGGAACGGTCCCGAGCAGGTCGTGCCCATGCAATAAGGCACCATGAAACTGTCGACCGACGGATCGAAACTGCCGCTCCACTGAGGTTGCCAGCCATTGTAAGACGTAATGTAAGGAGTGCTGCGGCCGTTCGAGGCGCCATACAGCGGCAGCAGATAGGACGACGTCACGCCCACCGGCAGGCCGCTCGCATAAGTCAGCACGCCGTTAACGCCCCAGTTGCCCAGAATCCAGGCGGCCGGGCCATGCGTCAGGAATTGGCGCCCCTTCCCGAACGGCAGGTCGTACACGAAACCGGCTTTAAAATCGTGAGTAACGTCGAACTGTCCAATGGATTTCTCCAGACTCCGGTTGTATTGATCGGCCGCGAGACAGCATCCGCCGCCGCCGGACGTGGTCGCATTTCCCCAGTAACTATCGGCATCGGTCAGTAACTTCGAAAAAACATAAGATGTTTGGAAGGTAAGTCCGTTGCCATAGCGCTTCTCCAGGCGGATCAATGCCGCGTGGTAAGTGGAGTGGCCGCTATGGTCACCCTGACCCCCATAGGTGTCAATCAGCGTATATTGCGGATACGGGCGAAGCGCCTGTTTCACCGTCCCCTTGAAACCTGGGTACGGCGCCACAATGCCGTAGGAATTGGCCAGAGCCGATCCGACTTGGCTATTCAGAACGGCTGTACTCTGAGTAATGCTGCCAAATTGCGTCAGTACCGAAGGGTTGTCCTGGTTGTAATCGAGTAATTGCGCCTGTAAATGCGAGCCCACTACTCCGTTGTAACTCGCTTCGAGAATCATATTCGAGCTGAGTTGCCGTTGAATGGAAAAGTTGAAATTATCGGTTGTGGGCGGGTGCGTCGTCTCCGCGCCTTGAAACCAGGACACCGTCGTGCCGTTCGATACCGAAGGATTGATAAACGGCGGCACGGTGTAAGCAGGGAATCCTTGGTTCAGCAGAAACAGCGGCTGAAGGCCGTTATTCGGATTGTTGATCGAGTCGGTGAGCGTAAAGCCCATGTTGTGTGTCGATCCGCTCACTGCCATGAGCGGCGCGTACGACCGTGCGTAGGACCCACGAATCACCGTCTTGTCATTCCATGAGTAGGCAAATCCCACGTGCGGGCCAAAAGCCTTGAAATAGGAATCGGCAAGGGTTCGTGAACCTTGTCGGCCGGTACCGCTGCCGGCAAAGATCACTGCCCCAAGAATGCCGCCCGCTCCTGGATTCGGCGTCGTCGGCGAAAAATCGCTCCAGCGGTCGTCGAGGCCGGTAGGAGGCAGGTTAGTTTCCCAGCGAATACCGAGATTCACCACTAGCTTTCGGTTCACGTGCCAGTCGTCCTGCGCAAAGCCCGCGAAATAGGAAAATTGCTGGCCGATGAATCGAGGCGTATCAATTTGCCCGGAATCCGCATAGCCAAGCAGGAAAGACGCGAAGGCGTTGCCTCCTTGTGTAGGATCGGTCAGCCCCGGAACCCCGGTCTCCGTATAGCTGAATCCAACGCAGCCCGCTTCGCACTGTCGCCCTAGGCCATTATAGTGATTAATCTGCCATGCGCCGCCAAACTTAAAATTGTGTGCTCCCTTGATCCAGGTGAAATCGTCGTTGTACGAATAAACGGTATTTTCGGAGCCGTTGTCGGCTTGACCGCCCCACGTCGTGTAAGTATCGCCGGCGCCGCCTGAAAATAAATTGACCAGATTTTCATTGCAATTCGGCACGTTCCCGAGACAGAACTTACTCTGCCAGTTGCCGATGTATTCCTGCGGAGGCTTGTGGTCTTGACGCCAGTTGTTGCCGCCTGCATAAAAATGATTGAACTTAGTCGGACCAAAAGTCCAATCCCAACTGAACCGGATCACATCCGAAGCCTGGCGTAAATCATTGTAATTCGAATACAATCCCGGCAAAGTGGCAGGTCCGTCCGGCCCGGCGATAGTGGATTCACGATCGTAGCCGTAATAGCCGGAGATGCGCTGCTTTTCATTGAAGAGATGATCGCCCTTGATGCTGACTTTATTCACCGGCTGAACGTTTGAGCCATTCGTGATGATGTAGTTGTTGTTCACATAGGCCGCGGTTCCGGGCTTTGCTCCCGTGTTCGGTGTCAGCGTCCCGCTGGCTTGAAATACCTTCAGCGCCTGGATGGAGGCTGCGTTGAACATACTTACCGGAATCTGATTTCCGGCGAACTGGGTTCGGGTTGTCGCGCTGCCAGTCGTGATCTGGGTCGTCGGATCGTAAATCGGTATTTGCTTGCCTGCCGATGTCACCCAATTGCTGAAATCGCCGTTATACATCTCGGCCGTCGGAACCGTCGCGGTGGCGTTCGTCGCGCCGTTGCGATTGCGAAATCCCTCATACGAAAAGAAGAAAAACGTTTTGTTCCGTCCCCGATACACTTTCGGGATCCAAACCGGGCCGCCGATCGTCGCGCCAAAGTCGTTCTGCTTATAAATCTGCCGCGCTTTCCCCGCGCGATTGCTGAAGAAGTCGTTCGCGTCGAAGTCGTTATTCCGCAAAAACTCATACGCCGAGCCGTGAAACTGATTTGTGCCCGATTTGGCCACGAACGTCATGACTCCGCCGCCCGAGTGTCCATACTCGGCCTTAAAGCCATTCGTATCCACCGTGAATTCCGTCAACGCCTCAACCGAAGGCGCGTTGGAGGTGACCCAGCTCTTCTGCAGAGCGCGCGACGTGCCGACCGAGACACCATCGAGCGTCGCGCCATAGCTCGCCGCCTGCCCGCCTCCTAGCGAAAAGCCGTAGTCCCCGCCCACGTTCTTCGACTCCGGTGTTAGTGTGGCCAAATCGAATGGACTGCGCACCGATCCGCCGACCACCAAAGGCAGTGTGTCCACCAGCTTCTGATTGATAGTCACGCTCGATTTCGAATCTTCGGAGTTGAGCTGAACCGCGGCTGCCTGAACTTCCACTACCTGTCGCGATTGCCCCAATTGCAGCGTAATGTCGGCGCGCGTTGTCGTGGCCGCGTCCACCGTCAGCCCCTTGGTTTCCGCCGGCTGGAAGCCCGGCTTGTCCACTCGGATGTTATAGGTGCCTACCGCCACACCAGGAACCGCAAAATCACCGACGTCGTTACTCGACAGATTTGTCACCTGATTGGTAGCGGCGTTCGTAATGGCGATTTGCGCCTGTGGGACAGCGGCTCCGCTGCTGTCTCGAATGGTGCCCGTGATGGTGCCGCGTTCCGATTGAGCAAACAGAATTCCGGCGGCGCTGAGCAAAATAACTAGTCGACGTAGACCCATGGTATTGCGGCGATTCTATAGTAACTACGAACTAGCGTCAAGTAGAAAGTAATCGTTTTTTAGCGCCACCAGCTCTTGCCCGTACCCGGCAATGCGTCCCCGGCCGGCATTATCCTCACGCGCTTGATCCTTTTTCGATATACTCATGCCCAATAGGACCTGTGAAGTTCATCGGACGCGCAGGCCTTACGTCCAAGTCAAGATGACCGTACGTTGTTCTTTCTTATTTGCTTTGGCGCTCGGCGCCGGACAAGTGCTGCCGGCCGCCACGCCCAGCGTCGATTTTGACCGTCAGGTCCGGCCCATCCTCTCTGATAACTGCTTCGCCTGTCATGGGCCCGACGAAAAGAAGCGCATGTTGGGTCTTCACTTTGACACCAAAGAAGGCGCCTTCGGAAGACCGGGCGTGATCGTCCCTGGCGACTCGGCTCATAGCAAGATGTATCTGCGCGTCAGCAATCCCAACGAAGCCATGCGCATGCCGCCCGTGAGCAGCGGCCGAAAGCTCACCGCCGCCCAGATTGAAACGATTAAAAGCTGGATCGATTCCGGCGCAAAATGGGAGACGCATTGGTCCTTTACTCCTCCTGTGCGCCCCGCCTTGCCCGCCGTGACGAATGCTGCCTGGGTCCGCACTCCGGTCGACCGCTTCGTTCTGGCTAAGCTCGAAAAAGAAAAACTGGCTCCTTCGCCCGAGGCCGATAAGCCGACCCTATTACGCCGTGTCACCTTCGATCTGACCGGCCTGCCGCCCACCCCCGCCGAATTGAAAGCCTTTCTCAACGACCCATCGCCGAACGCCTACGAAAAGGTAGTGGATCGGCTGCTCGCTTCGCCCCACTACGGCGAGCGCATGGCCGTGCCCTGGCTCGATCTGGCGCGCTACTCCGATACGCACGGCTATCACATCGATAGCGCTCGCGAAATGTGGCCCTGGAGAGATTGGGTCATTCAGGCCTTCAATCGCAACATGCCTTACGACGAGTTCACCGTCGAGCAGATCGCCGGAGACATGCTGCCGAACGCCACTCAGGCGCAGCGTATCGCCACCGGCTTCAATCGCAATCACATGATCAACTTCGAAGGCGGAGCGATTCCGGAGGAGTACCAGAACGAATACATCGTCGACCGTATCGAAGCCACTTCCACGACTTGGCTGGGCATCACCCTCGGCTGCGCGCGCTGCCACGATCATAAATACGATCCGCTAACCCAGAAGGACTTTTATAGCTTCGGTGCTTTCTTCAACGGCATTGCCGAAAAGGGTCTGGACGGATACAAAGGCAACGCCGTCCCCTTCCTGCAACTGCCCAGCGAAAAGCAAACCGAGATAAAAAATCGCCTGTTGGCGGCCATCAAGCAGCAGGACGCCGAAATTGCTACCGCCCAAAGTGCCTGGGAACAGCAGCAGCGTGAAATGCCCGTCTCAGACGTCACCTATGGCCTCACCGCCGAATATCCGTTTGAAGATTCGCTCGCCGATCGCCTGCATCCGGATGCACCGGCCAAAGCCCTCACCGGCAAAATCACCTACAGCGATGGACGTGCCAATCGCGCCGTAGATCTGGACGAAGAGCCTAACTTGTCCTATGGAAACAGCGGTGCTTTTTCCGGAACGAAGCCATTCTCCATCGCGTTTTGGCTGAAGCCCGATGGTCCTTCCGGTATGGCGCTTCTCCAGAAATACGCGCAGTCGCCGAAAACGGGCGCGGGCTACGAAATCGCTCTTGATTACTGCTCGAAGCGAAATTGCAACGTCATCGTTCGCCTTCGTGAGAACGGCCCGGATTCGGGTATCGAAGTGAGAACGCTTCGCGGAGCCGCGCTCGAAACCTGGAATCACGTGCTCGTTACCTACGATGGCTCCGGCCAGGCGAAGGGCGTGCAGGTCTATATCGATGGCCGCGGCATTCCCGTCGAAATTTTGCGCAACCAGCCCGTAACGGCTTCTTTCGATAAAGGAGATCTCGAAACCGGTAACAAGGATTGGGGCACGCCCTTAAAGGGCGCGCTTGCCGATTTGCGATTGTATGACCGGCGTCTTTACGCAAACGAAGCTCTCGAACTCGGCCTGTTGAGCCCGCTCCACACCGTGCTCCAAACGTCGCGTGATCGCCGCTCCGAGGGTCAACAGAAATGGCTCCGCGGCTATTTTCTTACTGAGGTGGCAAACGGCCTCGAACGCCAGCTCAATCGCGATGACGAGACCCTCAATCGCGGCCTCGCCCAGTTGAATCGCGAGATCCCTTCCACCATGGTCATGGCCGAAATGGCTAAGCCTCGCGCAACCTTCATCCTGAAGCGCGGCGATTATCGTATGCCGTTGGACCAGGTCACGCCGAACACGCCCGCCGTGCTTCCGCCGTTACCTGCCGATGCGCCGCGCAACCGCTTGTCGCTAGCTAAGTGGATTGTCGATCCGGCGAATCCGCTGGCCGCGCGCGTGGCCGTCAATCATTTCTGGCAAATGTATTTTGGCGTAGGCATCGTGAAAACCAGTGAAGACTTTGGCTCGCAAGGCGATCCGCCCAGCAATCAGGAATTGCTCGATTGGCTGGCCACCGAGTTCATCAGCACGCATTGGGACGTGAAAGCGATGCAGCGCCTCATCGTTACCTCCGCCGTTTATCGCCAGTCGTCAAGAGTGACGCCCGAGTTGCTCGAAAGAGATCCTGAGAACCGGCTGATGGCCCGTGGCCCGCGCTTCCGCCTGGCCGCCGAGATGATCCGCGACAACGCGCTTTCCGTCAGCGGCCTGTTGAACGATAAGCTCGGTGGCCCCAGCGTCTTCCCCTATCAGCCCAAGGGCCTGTGGGAAGAAATGGCGTTCGGCGGCGATTTTTCCGCGCAGAAATATGAGCAGAGTCACGGTGCCGATCTCTACCGCCGCAGTCTCTACACCTTCATCAAACGTTCGGTGCCCGCGCCCGGTTTGAACACCTTCGATGCGCCGGACCGTGAAAAATGCTCAGCGCGCCGCACGATCACCAACACGCCGTTGCAAGCCCTTCTTCTCATGGACGATCCCACGTATCTCGAAGCCGCCCGAGCCCTGGCCCAGCGCGATCTGACTTCAGCCGGTCCGAGCGAAACTGATCGTGTCCGTTACGCCTTCCGCCTCGCTACCGAGCGCGATCCTTCGCCCCAGGAAAACGACCTGCTCTGCAAGCTTTATCAAAAGGAGCGCGATCATTATTCCACCGATCAGAAGGCTGCGGAAAAATTGCTTTCGATCGGCGAGTCTAAACCGGATCCCAAACTGGCGCCCGCGGAGCTTGCCGCCTGGACGCTGGTAACCAGCACCATTCTGAATATGGACGAAACCGTAACGAAGAACTGAGGAAGCAAATGGACCCGATTCGCGAACACGAACTCAACTTGACCCGCCGCCAGCTCCTTGGCCGAAGCAGCCGCGGCATCGGCGTCATGGCCTTGGCGTCGCTGCTGAACCCCGATCTTTTTGCCGCGGAAACGCCCAACCCGATGACCCCGGGTTCCGCTCCGGCTTTTGGCGGCCTTGCCGGCCTCCCACATTTTGCGCCCACCGCCAAGCGTGTCATTTTTCTTCATCAATCGGGCGCGCCGTCTCAAATCGATCTCTTCGACTACAAGCCCAAATTGAGCGACGTCGCGGGCTCCGAGCTGCCCGATTCCATTCGCCACGGCCAGCGCATCACCGGCATGACCTCCGGTCAAAATTCTTTGCCGGTCGCGCCTTCCATTTTTAAATTTTCACGCGCCGGCGAAAATGGAACATTCATCAGCGAGCTTCTGCCCCATACCGCGAAAATTGTCGACGACATCACCATTGTCAAAACGATCAATACCGACGCCATCAATCACGATCCGGCCATCACCTTCATTCAGACCGGCTTTGTGCAGCCCGGCCGTGCCAGTATGGGTTCCTGGATCAGCTACGGATTAGGCAGCGAGAATCGCAACCTTCCCGCGTTTGTGGTGCTCATCTCACAGGCCAATGCGCTGAATCGCGATCAGCCGCTGTTCAGCCGCTTGTGGTCGAGCGGATTTCTGCCATCGAAATACCAGGGCGTGCGATTCCGCGCCTCGGGCGATCCCGTGCTGTTTCTCGCGAATCCCGAAGGCGTCGATCCCGCTACGCGCCGAGCCATGCTCGATACCCTGGGCGAGCTCAATCACATCACCGAGCAGTCTTATGGCGATCCCGAAATCGCCGCCCGCATCTCTCAATACGAGATGGCGTATCGCATGCAGTCGTCCGTTCCGGATTTGACCGATCTTTCCAAAGAGCCCGACAGCACCTTCGAGCTCTACGGTCCGGATTCGCGAAAACCGGGAACGTACGCCGCCAATTGCCTGATGGCGCGCCGCCTGGCCGAGCGCGGCGTCCGCTTTATTCAGCTCTATCATCGCGGCTGGGATCAACACAATGATCTGCCGCGCGATTTGGCCCTCCAATGTAAGGGCACAGACCAGGCTTCCGCCGCTCTCGTCGCTGATCTAAAACAACGTGGCTTGCTCGATGACACCCTCGTAGTCTGGGGCGGGGAATTCGGGCGCACCGTTTATTGTCAGGGCCACCTGACGCCGACTAATTATGGCCGGGATCATCATCCCCGCTGCTTTTCCATGTGGTTTGCTGGAGGCGGCGTCAAACGCGGTTCCGTCTTGGGCGAAACGGACGACTACTCCTATAACGTAGTCTCCGACCCCGTGCCGATCCATGATGTCCAGGCAACTGTTTTGCATTGCCTGGGTGTCGATCATACCCGGCTCACTTACAAATTTCAGGGCCGCCACTTCCGTCTGACGGACGTGGCCGGGAACGTAAATAGAAAGATTTTGGTGTAATATATGAACTCCTCTATGTCACGTCGGACAGTTATGACTGGCCTCGCCGCTCCGCTTATTCTCGGAGCAACTAATAAATCGGGCAGCAAAAAGCCCATCTTAGGTGAAGGAGACCACACCTACGAGGTTACTCACGATTGGGGCCAGCTCCCCGCCGACATTAAATACGGCAATACGCACGGCGTTTGCGAAGACTCGCATGGCCACATCTACATTCATCACACGGTGTACGCCACCAGCGAACTGCCCGACAGCATGGTCGTTTACGATCACAAGGGCAAATTCGTAAAAGCCTGGGGCAAACAATTCAAGGGTGGCGCGCACGGGTTGCACATCCGCAAGGAAGGAAAGAATGAGTTCCTCTACTTGTGTGACACCAAGCGCGGCTTGATGGTGAAAACGACCCTTTCGGGCGAAGAAGTCTTCACGCTAGGGTATCCGAAAGAAGCCGAGCCTTATTCGAAGCCGGGGCCCGACGGTAAGCCGCTCAAATACAGTCCGACCAATCTCGCTATTGCGCCCAACGGCGACATCTATATTGGCGATGGTTACGGCTCCAGCTATATCAATCAGTACGATAGCAGCGGCAAATACATCCGTACCTTTGGCGGTCCAGGCGACGAAGCCGGGCAATTACGTTGCCCGCACGGCGTCATCATCGACACGCGCGGCGAAACGCCCAATCTCACCGTAGCCGACCGCACCAATAAACGCATTCAGCGCTTCACGTTGGACGGAAAGCATATCGATTTCCTCTACGGCACCAACGCGCCCTGCTATTTCGACATTTACAAGAACGGCGATGTCGTCGTTCCGGACCTGTTTGCCAGGGTTACCCTGATGGACCGGTCCAACAAGATCATCACCAATCTCGGCGACGATTCCGGAAGCGAATACATGAAGACGCGTAAGATGACGCGCGATCACTTCAAGCCCGGAAAGTTCGTTTGCCCGCATGGCGCTTGCTTCGATCATGCCGGCAACATCTTCGTTGTCGAATGGGTCGAAGTGGGTCGCGTCAGTAAGCTGCGAAGAGTCTGATACTAATTAACTTACGTTAGCTCTGAGTAACTTTACTAGTTAATAAAGTTGTAACCAGACCCCTAACTCGCAAGTCGTTATCTTCAGGTTATCGGTTAGCAATTTCGCTTTACTACTAACCGCGAAGTTTTCGCGCGGTTGGCCGCCGGGTCAGCCGCCCAAGTAGGGGTCTGTGTCAATGTCCAAAAGAATACAAAGTTTGTACCTTTTGGGGGCCATGCTCTCAACGCTGAGTTTTGCTCCCCGCCTTTATTCCCAAACAACCTTCGGATCGATTGTCGGCAATATTACTGATACCACCGGCGCGGCCGTACCCGCTACGCCCGTCGTTTTAACCAACCTGGGGACCGCCGAAAAGCGGACCGAATCGACGAACGCCGATGGCCTTTATCAATTCGTCAATGTGCTGCCTGGCCAGTACAGCATCGAAGTCAAGAAGGAGGGCTTTAAACGGGTCTTGCGGTCGCCGATTGTCGTGCAAACCCAAACCACCAGTAAGATCGATGTCGCCCTCGAAATCGGCAATGTGAGCCAGACAGTGGAGGTCACGGCGCAAACACCGCTCCTGCAGCCGGAAAGTTCTTCTCTCGGGCAAGTAGTCGACCAGCGCAAAACAACCGAATTGCCGCTGAATGGCCGCAATCCACTGAACCTCGTGTCGCTGGTGCCTTCCGTTGTTCCCCAAGGACAAGCAAATTCGAATCCCAACGGACAGAATCCGTTCGGGTGGGGGAACTATCAAATCGGCGGCGGCATGGCCAATCAAAGCATGGTTTGGTTGGATGGCTCGCCTGTGAACGCCAGTTACGCTAACCTCACCGCTCTCATTCCGACACAGGACTCCCTTCAGGAGTTCAAGGTGGCAACCAACAACCTTTCTCCCGAATATGGACGTTTCGCAGGCGGTGTCGTGAACTTTACGACTAAATCCGGCAGTAATCAAATTCACGGTACCGCGTGGGAGTACTTACGGAACCGGGATCTCGATGCCAACGACTTCATCTCGAATCGGGGCGGCATACCGCGCGGCGCCTTCACCCAGAACCAGTTTGGCTTTAATCTTGGCGGTCCCGTCTACATTCCCAAGCTCTATGACGGCCGCAATAAGACGTTTTTCTTTGTGGATTACGAGGGCTTCCGTCTCCGCCAAGGCCAACCCTTTACCGAGACAGTTCCCACTGCCCAGGAGCGAACCGGTGACCTATCCTCTTTAGCGGCTTCGCAAAACGTCAACATCTACGATCCGCTCACCACTTGCGGAACCGCTCCCGGCGTGGCCTGCGCTCCCGGTGTGACCACAGGTTCTCGTACTCCTTTTGCCGGGAACATGGTACCCGCGAGTAGAATCAATCCCACTTCGCTCAAATTCCTGAACCTCTATCCATTGCCAAATGCGGCCGGAAATGCGCAGGGAGTCAATAACTATGTTACTAACGCCAGCGTCGGCGGCGGCAACAACGAAACGGTTGTCCACATCGATCAAAACGTCTCCGACAAACAACACATTACCGCGCGTTACAGTTACTGGGGCAACCTCAACCTCCCGATCGATCCGTTAAAGGACGGCACCTGCCAGGACCGTTGCACCGAGACGTTCAATACTCAAAATTTCGTGTTGGGCGACACCTATTCGTTCTCGCCAACCACCATTATGGAAGTGCGGCTTAGCTATCAGCGCTTCGATTACAATCGCATACCCGAAACTCTCGGCTATGACTTGACACAACTCGGTTGGCCTTCGTCGCTGAACAGCGAGGTCTCTTTTCGAGATCTTCCGGTTCCGGTGATCAATGGATTCGATCTTGCCAATACTTTTGGTAGCCAAGGCACCGGCAGCGTGATCATTGATCGCAACGATAACTATCGCGCTGCCGCCACTATTACAAAAATTGCCGGAAACCACACATTCAAATTCGGCGGTGAGTTTCTGCGAATGACGCACAATTACGCTCAGACCAACACGCCCACCGGCCTTTTCGACTTCAATCCTGACCTCACCGCTCAGAATGCCATTAACACGGCTGGCAGCGGTCTCGGGTTTGCCAGCTTTCTGCTCGGTTATCCATCGAGCGGAAGCGCCAGCACTCCTGCCCTGGTTGCTGGGCAGCAATTGTATCCGGCCGTCTTTGCCAATGACGATTGGCACGTTACTCCTAAGCTGACCGTTAACTTAGGTCTGCGTTGGGAACACGCCGGTCCCTGGACAGAACGCTATAACCGCCTATCTTTCTTTGACCCCACCCAGCCGAATTCCGTGCTGGCGGCCTCCGGCATCAACGCGCTGGGTAACATCGATCTGGTTGCCTCGGCTAACGACACCTATCGCAGCAATATCTACCCAAGCTGGGGTCAGTTGGCGCCGCGAGCGGGTTTGGCCTATCAGATCAAGTCGAAGACCGTGTTCCACGCTGGATACGGCATCTTCTGGCTCCCGAACGATGTCGCTTGGGACTACAGTCCGAACAATGACCCCATCAACAGCATAGGCACTCCCTACTTGGCAACGGTCTTCACCGGTGTTCCCGCCGGTTCCATCAGCAATCCGTTTCCGCAAGGCATCGTTACGCCTCCAGGCCGGAGCCCGAGTTACGCACAGACTCTGCTGGGTACTGGCCCGACTGAATCTCAACTCGGCAACCCTTACGGATATGCACAACAGTGGAACGCCGATATTCAACAGGAATTCGGCAACGGGTTTCTAATCGATGTCGCTTATGGGGGCGCCAAAGGGACCCACTTGCCCCTTGAGGGAACCCAGATTGATCAGCTTCCCGATCAATACCTCTCGCTTGGCAATCAACTGACCCAGAGTGTGCCGAATCCTTATTATCCAGTCATTAATGCCGCCGGATCGCCTCTGGCGCAGCCGACCGTTACACTGGGTCAACTGCTCCGTCCCTATCCGCAATATAATGGCTTGGCTTTTGGCGGCGCCGGAGTGGGCGATTCGACTTATGAATCGCTGCAAGTGAAAGCGGAAAAACGCTTCTCAGGAGGCAACTCCATACTGGTTGCTTACACGCACGCCAAACTGCTCAGCAACACCGATACGGTAACGGGGTGGCTCGAGGCTGGTGGCACGGGCGGTGTTCAAGACTGGAACAACCTCCGCGGTGAAAAGTCGCTTGCCTCTTTCGATGTTCCCGACCGGTTGGTCATTAGCTACGTATTGGATGTTCCCGTCGGAAAAGGACGCAAGTTTCTCAGCGGCGCCAACCCGTTTGTAAATGCAGCCGTTGGCGGCTGGGGAGTGGAAGGAGTTACTACCATTCAGAGCGGTTTCCCGCTCCACATGACGACCAATTCGAATAATGCGAATTCCAATGGCAGCGGGAGTCAGCGGCCAAATGTAGTTTCCGGCTGCGACCAGTCGACCTCGGGTTCGGCCAGCGCTCGCCTGGAAGATTGGTTCAATACAAGTTGCTTTACTCAGCCTGCGGCATTTACTTTCGGCGATGAAAGCCGTACCGACTCCCTTGCTCGCGCTGCCGGTATCGCGAATTGGGATCTCTCGGCCTTCAAGAATTTTGCGCTTTCGCGGGAAGGCAGAGCCCAGATGCAGTTCCGCGCCGAGTTCTTCAATAT
>DASYAX010000121.1:0-13269 GCA_036501045.1 Bryobacteraceae bacterium | reverse complement strand
GCCCAATCTGCTCACCAAGGTCGCCGATCTGATCAGCCAGCGCGCCGCCCGTATTGTGGCCCGCCAGATGAAGCAGGCCGGCACAACCGCTCAATTGCGGGCGCGTCCGATTTTTTCGATTACCACTTCGTAAGCCTCGAGAGCGTCTTTGAAAAAATGGTCGGCCGCTTCGACCCAAATGAGCTGTTTGGGCTCGGGCAGGGTCTCGAAAAACGCCGCCAATTCCGGCTGCGGGCCGTACTCATCGTGCGTACTATGAACGAAGTATTTGGGCGCCTTTACCTGGTAGACAAAGTCGCGCTCCGCTACGCTGGTCGGAAATCCTACGGCGATGACGCGTCGGATTTCGGCTTCTTGCGCCGTCAAGCGTAGCGCCACACGCGATCCGAACGAAAAGCCCGCCGCGAGCAGCGGCAAATCCGGATAACGCCTTGTTAATTCGCGCAAGACAATTCGCGCATCCTCGGTTTCGCCGATGCCATTGTCGTATTCGCCCTCGCTCAGGTTCACGCCGCGATAGTTGAACCGCAGCACCGCGCAGCCGGTCTTGCGCAGCCCGCGCGCCAGCCGGTAAACGACCTTGTTATGCATGGTCCCGCCGCCGCGCGGATGCGGATGGCACACTAACGCCGCTTCGACCGGCGCGCCTTCCTCCGGCTCTTCGAGAATCGCTTCCAGCTTGCCGGCCGGACCTGGCAGAAACAGCGTTTCAATCCGCCGCGCCATCAGTTGGTGCGGTAATTGGTGAACTGCATGTCGATGCCGAAGTCTTTGCCCTTGAGCAGCGCGATCACCTGCTGCAGCGTGTCGCGATCTTTGCCGCTCACCCGCACCACGTCGCCTTGAATGCTCGCCTGCACCTTCACCTTGCTGTCTTTGATGAGCCGGACGATGTCTTTCGCCTTTTCAGTCGAGATGCCCTGCTGCAAAGTAATCTCCTGCCGCACGCTGCTCCCCGAAGCCGGCGTGATCGTACCGTATTGCAGGCCTTTCAACGGCACGTTGCGCTTGACCAGTTTTTGGCCCAGGATTTCGTTCACCGCCTTCAGCTTGAATTCATCCGAGCTGGCCAGCAAAATCTTGTGGTCCTTTTCGTTGAGTTCCACCGACGATTTGCTGTCCTTCAGGTCGTAGCGGGTAATCAGCTCTTTGGAGGTTTGTTGGATGGCGTTCTGTACCTCGTTGAGATCGATCTTGGAGACAATGTCGAAAGTGTTTTCAGGCATGCGAAGCTCTTTTCATTTCCATAGTATGCCGTCCTCGCGCCTAGCCGCGGTGTGAGAGCGCCAGCACCACGCGCTCGGTGAGTTCTTCGATCATGGCGGGCATGGCGCTGTCGAGCGCCAGCGTCACCGCCGCCCGGATGCTGTTCCGGTCGAGCGCTACGGCGGCATCTCCCGGCCCGTCCGTCTTTGTCGCAGCTCTCCGTTCGATCAACTCCTGAACGGTCGCAAGCAAGGTCGAAGCGGCAAACGGTTTGTGAACAATCGCATCGGCGCCGGCGTTTCGCGCGTCCTGTTCCTCGAACGTATCCGCCGGAGCTGCCGCGAAGATGATCGGAATGTCGCGATACTCCGGTTGTGTCTTCATATAGCGGGCCAAGTCGAAACCGCTCTTGGTCGGCAGGTAAATATCGGTAATGAAGAGATCGGGATGGACGTCCGCCAGACGGCGCAGCGCGATGGCGCCATCCGTCACGCTGACTACTTCGATCCCTTGGCTCCGCAGAATCTGTTCGCCAAGACGTAGCGCCTGCGGGCTATCGTCCGCCAGCAAGATCCGGCTCATCAGCTCTGCGGAGGAGCGGGCTTCTGCGTTGTGCCGGACGGAACCGGCGTAGCCGGGGCGGCGGCTGCGGGTTCCGTCTTCTTCTGCTTCTTTTTCTTCTTGTTCAGCTTGGCTTGTTTTTTCGCCTGCATTTCGCGCATCTTCGCCAGGTCCTTGTCGCGATTCGTCGGCAAAGGCTGGTTGGCGGCGGGTGCCGTCTGGCCGCTGGCATTCTGCCCGCCGGTGCGGGCGTCCGGTTTCGTGTCCAAGGCGTTGCTGTTGCCCACCTGGGTGGCGCTCACTTCCGTGGTCCCAGTACCGGTACCGCCGCCCGCACTTGCCGTCTCGGTGTTGTTCACCATTGGAATGCTGGCCGGGTAGGTACGCTTGGGATCGGTCATCGTTGGAGGGCCCGATTTGGCCGCGTGGCTGACGTCCGGACCGCTATGCAACATGTCCATCGACCGGCTCACCATGCTCGGTTTATGGTAATTTTCCTCTTCCCACTTGGCCCGCTCCAATGCCGCCTGATTTACCGGAGGAATGGTCATCTCCATTTCCTCCAGCCGCTTTTTGGCGTCTTTCACCCGCGCGCTTAAAGGATAATCGCGCACGATCCGCTGGAACATCTCGCCTGACTGCTTGCGATAGCGAGGCCCCATTTTCGAATACGAGTCACCGGCCTCATACAACGCTTCTCCCGCCTTGCTGTAAAGCGGATACTGGTCCACCAAGGAATTCAAGCGGTTGGCCGCCGCCGGATTCATCTCGCGCTTCCAGTAAAAGAAGCCGACCACATACTCGTGCTCGGCCATGCTCTCCTGAATATCGCGCAACTTCTGCGTGGCCGCCGGTACAAACTTGCTGTTGGGATATTGCGTGATCAGGTCGCGGCATTCCGTTTCGGCGCGTACCGTCTGCAATTCGTCCCGGTCGCTCTTATCCATCTCTTTAAAGTGGATGTCGCAAATTCGGCTTTGCGCCTGCGCGGCTTCCTCCATGTTGGGATAGAAGAGCTGAAAGTCTTTGTATTCGGCCTCGGCTTGCGCCATGCCATTACCGCCGCCCTCGCGGAACCAACTGTCGGCCACCGCTAGTTTGGCTTTTGCCAGGTACTCGCTCGATTCGTAGGTGTTCATCAGCGTTTGCAGCGAAATCCGCGCCACTTCATAACGCCCGTGCTCGATGTCGTGCATCGCCTGGTCGAACAATACTTTGTCGGGCTGTTGGGTATTCTTGGTGATCGGCGTCTCATATTTCTTGTGGACACACGAAGTCAGCAGCCCCAGTGTGAATGCCAGTATGAGCGCCCGTTCCGGCAATAAAGTATTAAAAGACATAGTAAAGCTATACCCTGACTGAAAACGCCCCTTCCGCGGCGCGTTGCATATCGCGGACCGCTTGCGCCGGATCGGGCGCGTGAAAGACGGAAGACCCCGCAACCACCCAATCTACTCCCGCTCTCGCCACCTCTGCAATATTCTCGGCCCCTACTCCGCCATCGATCTCGATAGCAAAATCCAGCTTGCGCTCTTCGCGCATCCGCGCCAGCTCGCGCACTTTGTTCAGCGAATTCGGAATGAACCGCTGCCCCCCGTATCCCGGATTGACGCTCATGACCAGCACATAATCCACGATATCGAGCACGTTCTCGAGCAGCCGGGTTGACGTCGCCGGATTGAGCACGACTCCGGCTTTCGCCCCCTGTTCCCGGATCAAATGCAGCGTGCGGTCCAAGTTTCGGCAGACCTCATAATGCACGCTCACGCAATCCGCTCCCGCCTTGATAAAGATCGGCGCATAGGTATCCGGGTCTTCGATCATCAAGTGATGATCCAGTTTGACGCGCGTGAAGCGCCGCAGGGATTCAGTAATCGGCGTGCCCATGGTGAAATTCGGCACAAAATGGCCGTCCATGATGTCCACATGAATCATCTGAACGCCTGCTTCTTCGACACGCCGGATCTCCTCGCCCAACCGTACGAAATCCGCCGCGAATATGGATGGAAGAATTTGCACCACGTGAACTGGGCGTGCACCCCTGGCGGCACAGTTTACCCTGTGTTTGCCGCGTCTTTTAAAACTCTTCGAATGGTAGCACGGCTAGAACGCGGCGCGCAGCCGAGCCAGGAGGTTTTGCGGGGTAGGGAAACCATCCAACATCCAGATCTCGCTGCGCGGTTTGCCGACGGCCGCCGCGATTTGGCCGGTTTCGCGAGCGATGCTCAGACGGCCGATTTCCGCTAACGACGGCAGGTCGAGAGCGGCGATGTCATGCGTAACGCCGGTAGCGGCATCGACGGAAACGAGCGCGCGTTTCCCATCGGGGCGACGAACGATGCCCACCAGCTCAGCGCCATTCTTCCGCCAATCGAACGTCAGCCACCGCGCCGCGCTGAGCGGCTTGATGGTAGCGCCGTCGGGCGAAACGAGAAAAAGCTCGTCACGCATGTTGCAGGCGATGACTTTACCGTCGGGAGACCAGCGAACATCATGAATGGAAGGGAATTTATGAAGCAGCGCTGGTTTGCCGCCGCCGCCCGACCCGGCGGTCGCAAGCCACCAGGAGCCTTTTGTATTCATGGCGAAAGCCAGCGTATAACCATCCGGTGACCAGCTTGGCGCACGCTCTTCGTCAGCGCCAGCGGTGAGCTTGATCATCGGGCCGCCGGCCAAATTGAACAGGTAAATCGAATGGCTGCCGGCGCGGCTGGCAGCGAAAGCGAGACGCTGGCCGTCCGCCGAAAACGACAAGTCTCTAAATGAAGAAACCCAAGCACGTCCCAGGTCTTTGGCGGCGACGAGCGGGCGCTCCCAGCCATCAGAAAGGCTCCGCAGCCAGATCTCGGTGGTGCCCGTACGATCGCTCACGAAGGCCATTTGCGAGCCGACGGGAGACCATGCGGGACTGAGCTCATTGCGCGACGAGGCCATCATCGGCTTAAGGATAGGATCTTTTTCGGACCATTGCAGGATGTCGAAGTCGTGATCCGCGACAGTAAAGGCGATATGCTGCGAGTCCGGCGACACCGCCGGTTGCAAGGCTTCTTGCGTGGTCTTGGTGATGGGGAGAAAGCGGCCGGTTTCGAGATCGGCGATGTGCAGGTCGGAACCGATCGTCCCTGGAAAAACGCCGCCGAACAAAATGTGCCGATTGTCCGGCAGCCAGTGGAACGGATAAATACCGTCCTCAAAGGTGAACGCGCGTCGAGGATTGCCAACCGGGTATGGCAGCACCCAGAATTCGGACAAGCCGCTTCCCGTGGAGAGCCAGAGGCCGATCGATTTGTTGTCGGGCGCAAAAGCGACATAGCCGTGGCTGAACGTACGTTTCGCCCAATCACCCTGGGCATATCGTTGCGGGGCGGCGGCCTGGGCGTCCGGCGCGATCCAAAGTGCGAGGCCTTCTCCGGCGTCGGGTTGAAGATAGGCTAGCGTGCCGTCCGAAGCCGTGGATGCGGCCTCGACTCCGGTTCGGAGAAGCGTTGGCGCTCCGCCGGTCGCGCCCACGGACCAAAGGGCGGTCGCGCCCGATTCACCGGCTGCCAGATAGAGGATACGGGAGCCGTCCGCCGACCAGAACGGCTGGCGGGCGTCCTGCGGGCCGCGCGTAATTTGGGCCGACGCGTAAGCGGACAGGTTGCGTACGAAGACCTGCCGAACCGAGCCCGCATCGGCTGTGAAGGCGATGTTTTTTCCGTTGGGCGACCAGGCTGCTTCTTCCTCGGAAGCGCCCGTGGTCGCGAGCGGTGAGAACCGATACCTTTCGAAATCGACCTTGCCTTGTGAGACGGAGAGCAGCCGGAAAGAGAGGGCAGCAAGCAGTAGGCACGCTGTGCCGAGAGCCACGAAAGAGGCGATCGGGCGCGACTTCGCCACCTGGACCGGCTCGGCGGGCGCCGGCTGCGGAGATTCCTTGCGCGCCCCATCGCGCAGCACTTTGAGATCGTAGTAGAGGTCGAAAGTCGATGCGTAACGGCTCTCACGGTCTTTGAGAAGGCAGCGGTCCACCACCCAGACGAGAGGCGCCGGGATCGCCGGGTTCAGCGTGGCGATGGGCGGACATTCTTCGCTCACAATGGCCGCCATGATGCCGACTGCGGTGTCGCGATCAAATGCCGGCACACCGGACAGCATTTCGTAGAGAATCAGGCCCAACGAAAACTGGTCCGAACGGATGTCGACCGGTTCACCGCGCGCCTGCTCGGGACTCATATAGGTCGCAGTGCCCATAATCATGCCCGGTTCGGTGAGTTCTTTCGAAGTACCGGCCTGAAGGGCGCTTACTTGTTTGGCCAGACCGAAATCGAGCACCTTCACCAGTCCCGCCTTGGTAACCATGATGTTGGCGGGCTTCAGATCGCGATGCACGATGCCGGCCCGATGAGCGGCCGCCAACCCAGCCGCGATCTGTTCGCCGATATCGAGCACCTGCTTCACTGAAAGCCGTCCTCGCGTGAGAACGCTTTTCAGCGAATCGCCTTCCACCAGTTCGGTCACCAGATACGGCATCCCGGCTTCCACTCCGACGTCGTGGACCGTGAGGATATTGGGGTGATTCACGCCACCGACGGCTCGCGCCTCCTGCAGAAAGCGCTGCTGCCAGTCGGGGTCGTACCCTGCGCTTTTCACCACTTTGACCGCTACTTCGCGCTCCAGCCGGTAATCCCAGGCACGAAACACCTCGCCCATGCCGCCTGCGCCGAGCGCTGAAAGGATTTCGTAGGGCCCGATGCGAGTGCTGGCTGCGGTAGACATAGTGCAGCCTACTTATCGGCAAAAACTGAGAAATCTGAACCGCCGCCACTTGACCCGGCATCTTATCAATCATATGATTGATAAAGAAATGACAACAACAATGAACGACGTCAACGTGCTGCACCACGTCGGCATAATCAGCCGTGATATGGGCGCCGTTATCGAGCAGTATCAGCGGCTCGGGTTTACCTTCGCTCCCCTTACTTTGCCGAGAATTCCACTAGAGGCGGGCGCGGAACCAAAGCCGATTGGCGTCGGCAACCGTTGCGCAATCTTCGAGAACAATTATCTGGAGATATTGGCGGTGACGGACGAGGCTCGATGGGGTGCCGTGACACGCGAACAGCGCGGCCCATTTTGATATCGACGAGCCGCTCCGGCGTTATGAAGGCTTGCATGTCTTGCATCTAGGCACCGACAATCTCGAATGTGTTCGGGAACGCCTGCAAAGGAGCAATCTCAACCCGACGGAAATCCGGCCCTATCGGAGACTTGTTGACACGCCCAACGGCCCCGAGCTGATGCGGGCGAAAAGTCTCTCCTTCCCGCACGGAAGCAATCCGGAAGCGTTGTTTCAAATTGCTCAGCACGAAACACCGCAACTGGTCTTGCAACCGCGCTACATGCGGCATCCGAATGGGCTACGTCCATTACGGAGGTGATCGTCTGCGTGGCCGATCCCGATCGCGTGGCGGCGAAATACGAAGCGTATGCGGGTCAATGCATACAACGCCGCGGCAATATACGCATGATCGACCTTGGCTTATCGCGGATTCTTGTGGTCGATCCCGATCATGTCGCGGATGTATTGCCCGGGAATACCGCTCCGACGCTTCCATTTCTGGCGGGTCTGTCTCAAGTACGCGAGGTGTTAACGGAGCGACAGGTAGATTTTCAAACTCACGATGGCCGAATTCGGGTGAACGCGAGCGATGGTTATGGCGCTTGCGTGCTTTTTGAAAGCGCCGATGGCCGTCGCTAAGAAGACGACGCGCGTGCGTACGAGGCTCGACCCCGAAGTGCGGCGCGAACTCATCGTCAAGGCCGCCTTCAAAGCTGTTGCGAAAGAAGGGTTTGAAGGATTGCGCACCAGGGACATCGCCCGGCGCGCCGGTATCAACATTGCTACGCTGCACCATTATTTCCCGGCGAAGGAAGATCTCATCGCGGCCGTCGCCGACCATCTCGAGAGCCGTTTCCGGGCAGAGAAGACGGAACCGGCGGCTGGCGAGAGCGCACTCGACGCGTTGAATCGCCAATGGAAAGATGCCATCCTCTATTACTTAGAACGGCCCGAGATGCTGGCAGTTTATCGGGAGTACACGGGTCGCGCAGCACGTGATCCAGCGCTTCGGAGACTGGTTGAACGGCTGCATTCAGACTGGCGCGCAGACATCGTCGCAATACTGCAGCGCGGCCGGAGTGACGGATCGTTGCGCGCGGACTTCGATCCCGAGATTGCCGCCCGCGTGATTCTCAGCACGGTCTGGGGGCTGATCGCTCACATTTTCTCGTCGAAGGCGGATTTCGACGCCGCGTTTCAGGAGTTGACGAGATGGCTGGCGCGGCCACAGGCGACTCCCTGATTGGCAGGGAGTCGGTCAGCCGATTCTAAAATCGATCCGCGTTACGCTAGCGCGGCGGAAGACGAATTTGATATGCGAGTCCTTCACCTCCACGGAAGAGCTGCTGGGGTGAACGCGCGCCGGATACAGCTCGTCATTTCTTGCGTAAATGCTGGGCGCAAAGAGTTCTTGCACGGCGGCAACGCCTACAGCGCGCGCGCTGTCAATGGTAATCTCGGCGCTCAGATCCTGGCGCAAGTTGCGATTGATGCAAAACAACGAGATGACGCCCTGCTTTTCACTGCGCACGGCGACTGCATCGAGGTAAGGAACGTTTGCGATGTCCGGAAAGCGCGACACGCCGCCGTGAACATCGTACATGGGCGAAGAGTTGTCGGTTTGCAAAGCCATCTCCGGTTGAGAGGTCGAGAACATCTTGAATGCGTAGTACGACGGCGTGGCGAACACCTGGGAACGCTTTTTCCAGATACCCGCAAACTCGACGATGCCGGTCATATCGGAGATGGGCACAATGGAGGAGTTCCGAAGCAGCATATTGAAAAAGCCGCCGGCCGTCACCGCGCCTCCCAGATTGTCGAATCCGGGCGCATCGTCGCCGCCTGGCGAAGCGCCGTGAAACAGCCACTCGGTGAAAGCGATATGCGCCGGTTGGCCCGCATCGTCAATCTGTTTCTGCATATCCCGCAGCTTCCGCTCGAGCGCCACCGGCAGCGCAAACGCGGCCAGAGCCATGGCGGCGGGCGAATGGTCAGCACCGGCTAATTGGAAGGTTCTGACCACAAAGTGAGTTGACAGAAAGTCGAACGTGCCGGGAGGATTCTTCAATTGCTCGGCGTTCCAATGTTGATAATGATCAGGATCCTGACCGGTCGCGATCAGCCTTGCTTTCGGATCGGCTCGCCGGACTGCCTGGCTGAATTGAAGCGTTCTAGCGGCGAGTTCATCGATCGTTGGATAGCCGTCATTCCAATTTCCCCACAACTCATTTCCCAACTCCCAGAGCAAGCCGCCATGAGCGGTCCAGTGCCGGTCAACGTAGCGCACCCAGTCAGCCGCTTCTTCCGGAGCGCCCGTGCCGAGGTTGAGCGCAATTTGCGGTTGAGCGCCGATGAGCTTACAGAAATTTAGAAACTCGTCCGTTCCGAATTGATTTGTTTCCGGTATACCCCAAGCAACGTTGCGCATACTGATGCGCTTGTCCATGGGACCCACGCCGTCCCGCCAGTGATACGCAGAGGTGAAGTTCCCGCCAAAGCGTACCAGCGGCGTGTGCATGGCTTTCGCCATTTTCACCATATCGGGATCGAGGCCATTTAGCGCGTCGGCCGGCATCAAACTGGCCTGATCGATGGCGAGCCGTTCGTCGGCATTCACGGCAATGACCAGGTCAGCGGGATCGAGGGGTTTGAGCGCATCCGGTTTCAGCGAGAGATCGAACGAGTACTTGCGCCATTCGCTCGCCGCCGCATGAAATTCGGCGGAGGCCAGAATCTGGCCGGGTTGATCCCGTTGGCGCAAAGAAATCTGAACGAGGTCATTCCCACTCAGGTGTTTCACGAAAAGCGAGCCATGGTAGGTCAACTCGCGATGGACGGGAAGATAGACTTCCTGACGGATTCCCACGGCGCGATTCGGGAGACCAAAAATGGCAATCGCCTCGTACGAATTCGCGGCGTCTCCGCGAATCGGTTCGTACCGATTGCCCTCGTTCGAATCGAGAGGCTCCCAGGGAAGAGGAAGTGACAACCGGGAAGCACGCACCAGTTGGGGATCGGCGGTGAGCATGTCGCGCACGGCGCCGGCGCTCCACAGACCGCTCTCAAACGACGGGTTGCGGACGATCTCGGCCCAGAGACCGTTGTACGTCGAATTCCCGATGGGCTCGAGGAAGCTACCGAAGATGGTGCTGGGGATTCGCTGGCCAACGGGGCTTCTGGCGTGGATGGTGATGCGAATGGGCTGCTGTGGAAAAGCCACAACTGCGAAGGTCAGGCTGCACAAAATGCATCGGAGAAGCATGGCAGTAAGTATTTTCGCAATTCGTTGCGGCTTAATATCCGCGAAATTCCCGATTAGGAAGAGCTGCCTTTATGATATAAAGTACTCTATTATGAGAAAGAGCCTCTGGCTTCCTCCGGACATGGCCGAGTCGCCGCGTCTTCCCAGCATCGCGGGACCAATCGAACCGCGCTATGCGCTTCTGATCAACCCGTTCTATGCTAAAGACCCGCATGCTAGTTTTGGCAAGCACGTTCTCACCCCCACTCTCGCCCTGACGAGTTTTGCAGCAACCACACCCGCCCATTGGAAGGTTGAGTATTGGGACGAGAACTTGCTGCATGGCGCTCCTCCGTCGAATCCAATGCCTGAGTTGGTTGGGATTACGGTCCATTTGACGTTTGCGCGGCGAGCGTACGAACTGGCTCGTTGGTTCCGCGCACGCGGGAGCAAGGTCGTCTTCGGCGGACTGCATGTGCTTTCGTGCCCGGAAGAATGCGCTCCACACGCCGATTCGCTGGCGTTGGGCGATGGTGTCCAGCTCTGGCCACGAATCATCGCGGATGTTGAGAGTGGGAAGCTCCGTCCCCGCTACAGCGCTTCCTATGAGAGCGACTATCGCGAAGATCCCGCGCCCCGACGGTCTATCCTTCCGAGGAGCAGTTTCCTAACGACGACGAGTTTAATCGCGACTCGCGGATGCCACAACCGTTGCAACTTCTGCTATTTGGCGACGGAGGGGCTCCGCATGCCTTACCGGATGCGGGACCCGCAGCAAGTGGCCGCGGAATTCCTTGCCGACGATCAGCCCTATGCCGTGTTCATCGACAACAATCTGGGTTCGCGCCGCGAGTATCTGCGGGCGTTGTGCAAGGCATTGATGCCCATTGAGAAGATCTGGAGTGCCGCGGTCACGATAGACATCACAGACGACCGGCTGCTGATCCGGGACATGGCGCTCGCGGGCTGCACAGGAGTGTTCATCGGTTTCGAATCGCTTAGCGATCAGAATCTGCTGAATGCTCGCAAGAAGACGCCCAAGCCAGCTGAATACGCGCGGCGCGTCCGCATGCTGCACGAACATGGCATTCAGGTGAATGGGTCCTTTGTACTGGGGTTTGACCACGACCGCAACGATGTTTTCGCGCACACCGCTCATTGGGTTGAAGAAAACCGGCTGGAGTGCGCAACTTTTCACATCTTGACTCCTTATCCCGCTACGCCGCTCTTTCACCAGATGGAGACGGAAGGACGATTGCTGCACCGCGAGTGGGCTTTGTACGACACGGCGCACGCAGTGTTTCGCCCTAAACACATGACCCCGGAGGAACTCGAGGATGGCTACCGATGGATCTACCGGCGGCTGTTTTCGCATGCTTCCATTTGGCGGCGTAGGCCCGAAGACTGGCGTTCGGTCCCGCCCTATCTCGCCATGTCCTATCTCTACAAGCGCTCAAACCGGTTCTGGCGCCTATTGATTAAGCACGATCTGGTTCACACGGTGTGGCGGCCTCTGGTTGAACTAACGCGCCTTCGTCATCTGCACTTTCGGCGCGAACTGGCGGCACGCCCGGAATCGGCGGGCGCCGGGGTTGGTGTTATCGCCGCCGGAGTGTAGTCGCGGCGGAAGAATGCCGCAAATCGGTTGCGCTTCTCGACCGAATGTTCGATTTGGCGGCTTCGCCGGTCTGGCTATTTGGAGTCAGGGGGAGACCGTACCGATTCTGACCGTCCTCTGTTCTCACGCCTTCGATGCGTCAGTACGAGAGGGCGCTGAGGCGTTACTCAGAACAATCAAGTCACTCTACGATGCCGATAGTGCGAGCAGAATCATCTTTCGCATGAAGCCCGAAGCTGAGATGTTGAAGGGCGACTCTCAAGTCCTTCGCCGCCTTGCTGATATGATTCGGGCATTGCAATTCGCGAAGAAAATCCTCCTCAGTAACGTGAGACTTCTCGGCATTACGGTTATCGTCTTACTGTTCTTCGCATCGGTGGATCGCATTCCCGACAAACCAAGCATATTCAAGGAAGGAGGGCTCCGGAGCACGCAATCGCTTCACGCCCCGGCATGGCCTAACGAACCCGATATAGCAGCCACGGTTTGTTCCTTGAACGGCTATCATTTCCAGGCCAATCCCCGTTTGCGCGGCACACTCCCTCCGGAAATTGTCCGTTCCTTCGATAGCATTACCGGCCGATCTCTCGCAGCCGATTTATCCCCTCCCCATTCCTGATCCGGCTTTTTGTTTTCGGACTGTCCTCCCATACTCGGCGTCCCCGTTGAAGGGACATGTTGTTTTCCAGGTGCGATCTCTTGCAAGGTGGCACCCCTGAAAAGAAAGGAAACTTCTTGAATTTTGTTGAAGTCCGACCAGCCCCTGCCACGCCGGTCTGCTCTGTGATTCCTCGCGGGATGCGCGTACATCTCGTCAACCCGAGCGATATATCTTTCGGAACGGCGGTAATCACGCCCCGCTGGCTCTATGTCCTGGCGGCGGCCACGCCCCCGGCGTTCGGGGACCCGATCGTTTGCGATGAGACTCTGGAGCGGCTCGATCCAGCCAGTATCCGTGTAGGCGATGTGCTCGGCATTGGCATTCATACAGGTAATGCGCTGCGCGGCTATGAGATCGGCAAGCTCGCCCGCGAGCGCGGCGCCTGGGTGGTCTTCGGCGGCATCCATGCCAGTCTCTATCCCGACGAGGCCATGGAACTCGGCGGCGCTCATTCGGTGGTAAAGGGTGACGGCGATGTGATCTGGGCGGAGGCGCTTTACGATTGCGTCAACGGCGCTCCCCGCCGGGTTTACGATGGCGGCCGGATCGAGGCCGACCATTTCCTTCAAGCACGCTGGGACTTGATGCCCGCCGCAAGCTACATGTGGGCCTCAGTCCAAACCGTACGCGGCTGCGCCAAGCATTGTTCGTTTTGTTCAGTCTGGCGGACCGATGGCCAAAAGCCGCGCCAGCGCGCTTCCGACGGAGTGATCCAGGAGATCGTCGAACTGCGGCGCAAAGGCTTCCGCTTTATCGCCTTGGCTGACGACAATTTCTATCCGGTCACCATGACCGATTTGAGACTTGCCCGGCAGCAGGGCAATACGGAGAAGCTGCGCCAGTTGCAAGCGATACGCGACGAGCGGTTCGTGCTAATGGCA
>DASYAX010000120.1:0-4838 GCA_036501045.1 Bryobacteraceae bacterium | reverse complement strand
CGCAACTGCAGGGTGTGGTCTTCTGGGCGCAGGGGACGGTTCGTGGGCACATGGTCTGTCGTGCCGACACGATCCCCCCAGTTTCCGAGAAATGCGCTCAGCTCTGTCTGTGCCATCTTAGCGGTGACGCCGTCTTTCAGTCGCGCAATGACGTAGAGGACATGGGCCTCGCGCTGCCGGACCATAGTCGGGGGTAGCCAGAGCGGCAACCAAACCTGCGTGTGGTGATCCATGACATCAGCACCGGGTGGCATGATGCCAACGATTTCGTGAAGGCGGCCGTCGATTTCCACCTTTTGCCCAACGAGCGGCCGTCCTCCAAACGTTGTTCGCCATAATTCGTGGGAGAGAATTGCGATCGGTGGCGGTAGCGAGCCGGTCCAACGCGCGGTTTCTTCGTCACTAAAGAAGCGTCCCTGCTCCGGCCGAATACCGAGCGCCTTGAGCAAATGTGCATCGACGGAGATCGAGCGCACCCGCAGAGGTCGATCCGCGGCCGTGAGGTTGACCTCGCCGGTTGTGTACGCCGCTCCGCCGGTCGAGTAAGCGCCAACCTCCGCGAACGACCGGTTCATCTGGCGAAACTCGATGTACTCTGGCGCAGAGAGCGCACTTCGGGTGCCCTCAATGGCCGGGGCTTCGGCCGTCAGATACATCAGCTGATCGGGTTTTGGATAGTCGAGTGGCCGCAGCAGCACTCCATGCACGACCGTAAAGATGGCAATGTTTGCTCCAATCCCAAGCGCCAGCGTGGCGACGACAACTCCTGTGAACCCTGGACTCTTCGCTAAAGATCGAATCGTGTAACGTATGTCTTGTACAAGATCCTCGACAAAGTTTACGCGGCGCGTATCCCGGCACTCCTCCTTGTACTGCGCGATGCCTCCGATCATGCGCTGCGCGGCCCGGCGGGCCTCCTCGGGCGGCATACCGGATGAAATCTTCTCTTCAATAAGCTGGTCCAGGTGGAAACGAAGTTCGGCTTCGAGCTCGAAGTCGACATTCGGACGGCGGCACAGCGACCGAAGCCGCAAACGGGTTTTGTCTAGCATTCGCATTGCTAAGCCTCCTGGACCACTATGTTGATGGCCGTCGACAGACGAACCCAGTTCGCCAATTCCCTTTCCAGTTGCTTCCGTCCCGAACGCGTGAGGGAGTAGAACTTTGCCATTCGCCCAGTCTCGGTCGGGCGCCACTCGGCCTTGATCCAGGCCTGCTGCTCCACACGGTGTAGCGCCGGGTACAGGGATCCCTGCTGGATCTGGAGAGCTTCTTGTGAAACCTGCTGGATGCGCTTGGCGATCGCCCAGCCGTGTTTAGGTTCGAGCGAGATGGTCTTGAGGATCAACAGATCCAGAGTGCCTTGGACAAGATCGGTTGGCTTTGCCATAATGCCTAGATTACCAACAATTGTAGACGATCAGAGTAACATCGTTGAACAAGCCAGCCTCTGAGTGACCAACCGACCGGCATCAGGGAAGATGCTCTTGGATAGATCCTGATTGTTCGTCCGGCGTCTACTATTGCGAAGTGGTGACGCGCTTTACCGGACTTCGGCCCGTGCCAAGGCGTTCCGGTCTGGAGTTTTCATTTTTGGAAAGTGGACCTGGAACCACGGCCCCACCTGTACCGGCTATGGCTCCTGCCCAGTCGGCAAGGGTTTACCGAATCGACGTGAGGCTTGTTTCCGGGTTGTTGTCGGATGACGGGCAACCTGGAAGCTACCTTTCCGCTAACCGTCTGGAAAGTGGCGCTTTCGCTAAAGCGACTCCCTTTTGAGATGAGGCGTTCCGCAACGACGAAAACCGTGTTTTACGGTCCCTGCTTGCGCCCTCAGAACCGGGTTTGGTCCATACTTGCTTGAACGACGCCGCTGGCACGTTTTTTCGTAGGTCTTGAAATTCTCGATGTATTTGAGCGGTAACGACTCATGTACCTCGTACGCCGCGGTCAACTCAGCGTCCGTGAGCATGGCCGGATGAATGCCTCATGGCGGATGAATGCCTCGCCAGATTAACCGCGTAGAGAAAACGAAAACCAGCAAGCGAAAGGCGTAAAGAGCGATCACGGAAGCAAACGGTCAACTCGGCGGTAGAGGGATGGGGAACCGGAGCGCCGGAAAGAGGACCAAGCATCCTACAACGATGTTCCACCGATTCGGTTTTGGCGTGAGCTTCTCCATGGAATGAACTCACCAGATTTGGGAGGCGGCTTGGGAGTCTCGACACCGACCAGTGCTCCATGTTTTTTCAGTTCCATTTTGCAATCCAGAGTGTTCGTCTCAAATCTTTGGTGATCAGCGGACTAAAAGTGGCGCTTCCAGAAACTGAGACATACGACGCTTACGAGCAAGGTGGTCGAATGTTCAAATCGTCCTCGACCGCGGGGAAACCGCGCGCCAATATCTATGAGATTCCACCCATCTTACTGAGCGGCTCCGGTTTCGGGCCGCATCTCGTTATCGAGTGGCGACTGGGTTACAATACAGTACCGCGTACCACTGAGGCCTGCTGCCAGCCAGGTAGAGGCCACGACAAGTCTCGGAGCAACTGAATAGCATGAACTCTTCACAAGGTTCGACCAGCCGTCGTGAATTCATCAAGACCAGCGGTAAATCGGCTGCATTTTCGGCTTTGGCCAACGTTGCGATTCCCCCAGTCCACGCAGCGGGCAGCGACCTGATCCAGGTAGCCCTCGTCGGCTGTGGCGGGCGCGGCGGAGGCGCGGCGGCGAACGCACTATCTGTCAAGCGCGGTCCCGTCAAGCTAGTCGCTATGGCGGACCTGTTCCCGGAACGCCTTGCGAGCGACCTCAATAAGCTACAGCAGCGATTCCCGAGTCAGGTCGATGTACCGCCGGATCGCCAGTTTCTCGGCTTCGACGCCTATCAGAAGGCGATGGATTGTTTGAAGCCGGGCGATATCGCCATTTTCGCAACGCCTCCGGCGTTTCGCTGGGTGCATTTCACCTACGCTATCCAGAAGGGCTTGAATGTCTTTATGGAAAAGCCGCTCACGGCCGACGGCCCAACGAGCAAGCGCATGTTCGCGCTCGGCCAGGACGCCTCAGCCAAGAACCTCAAGGTGGGGGTAGGCCTCATGTCGCGTCACAGCCGGGCGCTGCAGGAACTGGCTGACCGTGTCCATAACGGAGAGATCGGCGAGATCGTTTTGCAGCGTGGTTACCGCATGCATGGCCCCGGCGGATATTTCCTCTCCCTGCCCAAACCGGCTGGTATCACCGACCTGCTCTATCAAGTGAAACGCTTCCACAGCTTCATCTGGGCGAGTGGAGGCTGCTACAACGACTTTTATATCCACATCGTCGATCATTTGGGATGGATGAAGAACCAATGGCCGGTAAAGGCGCAGGCGTTGGGCGGCCGGCATTACAAGGTCAGTCCCGAAGGAGTCGCCTACGTGGATCAGAATTTTGACGTCTATTCGGTGGAATACACGTATTCAGATGGCACCAAGTTCTTCTTTGACGGGCGCTGCATGAATGGATGCGAGGAGATCTACACGAGCCGCCTCCACGGGACCAAGGGCGTGGGGATCGCTTCCAAGAGCGGCGATTGCGGGCTGCCGTCAAGCCTGTACAAGAGTCAGACGGCGACCGCTGCCAACTTGATTTGGGAGTCCAAGGTGAGTCCGGACGAGAAGGATCCTTATCAAAACGAGTGGAACGATTTGATAGACGCCGTTCGAGACGATAAACCTTACAACGAGGTCAAACGCGGCGTGGAAGCGAGCTTGGTTGCCAGCATGGGCCGCATGGCCGCCAACACTGGTCGTGAAATTACGTTTGACGAGATGCTCGAATGCGAGCACGATATGGCGCCGGACATAGAAAAGTTCACAACGGATTCCCCAGCGCCGCTTCTTGCGGACGCAAACGGTAGATATCCGGTGCCGCAGCCTGGCATCGTAACCACCAGGGAATACTGACGAGCCGTCCACGGCGGCGTTGAGATACGAGTAAGCGGCAAACGGCGCGTTAGCGGCGAATGCCATCCGGACACTGCTATTGCCGATGCCCAGGTCATCAGTGCCAGCAAAGTGACGTTATCTTTCATTGGGAAGCTGATCTGTAGACTAAATGGTCGCGAACCAGATGACCTGAATGAGTGCCCGTCGTGTATACATTAGGAAGTTCCTATGCAAAACTTCATAAACTTTTCGGGCAAGATCGCCCTGATCAGCGGCGCGTCCTCCGGTATCGGAGCCGCCACCGCGCAAGTGATGGCGCAATTGGGCGCGCAGGTGGCCATTGGCTATCACCGTAACGCCAACGGCGCCACAGAGACCAAGCAGGCGATTGAAAAGGCCGGCGGGAAAGCGATCGTGATCGAAGCGGACGTACGGAAGGCGGCGGAAGCACGGCGGCTCGTACAAGAGACCGCCGCGCAACTGGGGCCGATCGACATTCTGATTAACAACGCCGGATCGCTACTTGAGCGCCTCAGCATGGAGAAGATAACGGAGGCGCGCTGGGATGAAGTGATGGATCTGAATCTCAAGAGCGCACTGATCTGCTCGCAAGCCGTGATGCCGTCGATGATCGAGCGCCGCAGCGGCACTATTATCAATATCGTTTCGATTGCCGGACGCAACGGCGGCGGCCCGGGAGCAGGCGCGTATTCCACTGCCAAAGGCGGCCTCATTACGCTCACCAAGGCGCTAGCAAAAGAACTGGCGCCGCACAACGTGCGGGTTAACGGAGTTTCACCTGGCGTCATCGATACGCCGTTTCATGAAGTTTTCTCAACACCCGAGATGATGGCGAATTTTGTCAAGACGATTCCCATCGGCCGGGTGGGTACTTCGCTCGAAATAGCG
>DASYAX010000119.1:0-3086 GCA_036501045.1 Bryobacteraceae bacterium | reverse complement strand
AACCACCAGCAAGCGCGCGCCAGAATAGCGCTCCAGGATGTTGCCAAGCAAAGCCCCGGTCGCTTGCCTCGCTGCGTGGGCGTCAACCACATAAACGGAGGCGCGAGGAACGTCCAAATTGCGCAAGTCGGGCGCCAGCATGGAGGTCAGATGCTTGGACGTGATCTGGAAGCCGGAATCCTCGAGCAGGCGATGGAACTCGGCCAACACCATCGGGTGCGGCGAGAGCAGACAGACCTTCAAACTCGATTTGCCGTTCGATTTCGACATGCCTGAATCAGGCTAGCCGAATTACCGGGAAGGGGCAAGACGGACTCAATGTCGAGGTTCATAACAGGTACGGGGGTCGCACGTGACAGATAAAGGGCCAGGGCTCTCGTACGAACCACGCTTCCGGCCCGGTGGCGCGTAGGCGACTAGAGTATCAACTTGGCGTCCTTTTGCCGGGGATGTTTCGCTGGCAAACCTGCCTGGCGGACTTTGTAAAGCAGAGCGCGGTAGCTAATTTTCAGAACTTGGGCTGCCTTGCGCCGGTTCCAGTGATTCGCTTGCAGGACGCGAAGAATCACATCATGCTCCATCCGGCGGATCGCCTGTTGCGAGATACGCTTTAGCGGAATATGGCCATCGGCGTTGGGTTCGTAGGCGATGTGCACCGGATATCGATCGACATGCTCACCGTAAAAAGTTTCCTCGGAACCTAGTACGACATACCGAGCAATCGAATTTTCCAGCTCGCGAACGTTCCCAGGCCAGTCTCTTTGTTGCAGAAGTTGTACCGTTTCCTGCGATAGAGGCGCGGCCTCTCGTCCAAAGCGGCGGTTAAATCGATTTCGGAGATATTCAACCAGATAAGGAATGTCTTCGCGGCGCTCACGCAGGGAAGGGAGCGTAATCGTGATTACATTGATGCGATACAAAAGATCGGCGCGAAAGCTTCCATTCGCGATTTGCCGCTGAAGCAAACGGTTGGTGGCGCAGACCACGCGCGCGCTCATCAGTCTTTCCTCGTGGTCGCCGATGCGAGTGAAATGGCCGTCCTGCAGAACGTGCAGTAGTTTGGCCTGAAGACTCGAATCAAGTTCCGCGATCTCGTCCATGAAGAGCGTGCCACCCTCGGCCATTTCCATGCGGCCGGGTTTCGCGGCGTGGGCTCCGGTAAATGCGCCTTTCTCGAAACCGAACAACTCGCTTTCCAGCAATGTCCCAGGGATGGCCGGGCAATTGACCTTGACGAAAGGCCCGTGGCTCCAGGGCGAACGGGCATGGATGAAGCGCGCGAGTACTTCTTTGCCCGTACCGCTTTCGCCGAGGACGAGTATGGGAACGTTCAGGACGGCGGCACGATCCACCCTCTGCCGCACCGCCTGCATGGTGGCCGACGGTCCGAAGTAAATCTGCTCCGGCGGTAACTCAACGGAGGCGGTTTCATGATTGACTTGGGCGGAAACCATTTAGATGCTGGCAACGTGCCGCAGTGGAAGAACCTCCCCCGATCAAGTGTCTAGCACACTTGCAACCAAACTATGTTTTGGAAGGGACGCGCGAACTGTTGCATGGTACGGCGGTACTACGCCGCAAACCCTTATCTTTGTTTCTCTTTAGCAGGTTGCAATCGTCGGGCGTTTCGCGGTTGGGGCCGTACGTCAGCCAGGAGAGACGCTGGCTTCCAGAAAATCCTTGGCACTTAGGGGAAGCCCTATTCCTTACGGGGGCACCGGCCTTCCCCCGCCGGGGCTGGGCGAAGCCGATACGTGCTGTTGGCGCGCGCAGAATAATCCTGGGGCGCCGGCTAAAAACTAGCTAAACGCGAGCACCCTCGCCACGAACGATATCGTAGCGTTCGATCACAGCCGCCACGCCGATCGTTTCGTGATTGTCGTCGGAGCGCTTGTCCACCCGAACAACGCGTCCATGTGCACGCACGAAAACCTCGGAACCGCGGGTGATCTCGGCCGGGAGAGTGAGCGTGAAATCGAGTTCGGTGCCCGGAATGAGATCTTTGTGGGCGGTGAAGTAGACACCGCGCGTCGAAATATCCCGGGTCTGGCCGCTGTCCGATTTGGGCTCGAGGTTGATCGGCAAACGTATGTTCACTGGAAGCGATAGATCGTAGCGGCGCGCCATGCGACGTTCCGTCATCCCTGGTGCTCCTTCAGGACTGGATTGAAGTGCACAGCGGTACCCCGGATCGGCAGCAATCGCTGTTCCAAACTTTGAGAGGACGTTTTAAGCGAAACATATTTTCGGACGGGAATATAAACTAAGCGGCGGTGAAAAGGGTAGCCTATTTCGCTGTATATGTTCCAGATAGGTACCCTGGAGGGTATAGGACTGCTTCAACCGCCCAGTACTGCGTCACTATATGGAGCAGTCAGTTCGGTGTGCCGACGCGACGCCACATTTCGACTTTTTCGGCGCAAATCTCCGAAAAATCAATCGTGGACGGCGGGAATTGCGGGACCATCTTTCGGTGCGGCCTCCTTCGCCGCGGCCTCCTTCGCCACCGCCTCTTTAGCGGCAGCCTCTTTCGCAGCTTTGGCCGCTTCCCTGGCCGCGGAAGACCTTGAACCTCGGCCCGAGTCAAGATTGAATTGGCGCATTTTGTACAGTAACGCCTTGTAGCTGATTCCCAACATGCGCGCCGCGTCCTTGCGGCACCAATTCGTTTTTTCCAGGGCGCCGGCGATTGCTTCCATCTCCGCTTCGTCTTTAAGACCTCGAACCAGCGCCTTGAGTCCTTGTTCCTTTGGCGGGGCGGCTTCCTCCTGCACCGGCATCCGCTGGTGTTGTCCTGTCATCTCCAGGAGTTCGCGGAAGCTGCCCTCGTCGTCTTCGAGAATCACGTAGCGCTTCACGAAATTCTCCAACTCGCGGAGGTTTCCCGGCCACGGATATCGCGCAGCGGCCTCCAGCAAGCTCTTGGAAGGATCCGGAGCCTGCTTCTGATATTTCTCGCTGTACTTAACAAGGAAATGACGGAACAGCAGCGGTATTTCCGTAATGCGTTCGCGGAGCGGTGGGATATGAAGAGAGAGGACGTTCAATCGATAGTAGAGGTCTTCCCGGAAGCGGCCCGTTTTCAT
>DASYAX010000118.1:0-2284 GCA_036501045.1 Bryobacteraceae bacterium | reverse complement strand
TCACGACGTACTGCGCGTCGACGAAACTCACATCAGCTATCTACAAGCCGCCGTCGGAATCGGCATCGGAATCGGCAGCGTAGCAGCGGGCTATCTCTCCGGCGGCAAAATCGAGTACGGATTGATTCCGCTCGGCGCGCTAGGCATGACGATTTTCGGCGCGCTACTGTATTTCGCTGCTCCCAGCGTAGCGCTCTCGCACTGGCTTGTAACAACTGCCTCGTACATCGGATGGCCCGTCCTCGAACGCTTATCCGCATTTTTCGCGCGGCTCGTCCACCTTCGCATTCCTGATTTAAGCCTGCTCGGATTCTTCGGCGGCTTCTTTGCTGTGCCGCTCAACGCATTGATCCAACACCGGCCGCGCCCCGACCAGAAAGGCGGCGTGATCGCCGCCGCGAATTTCTGGTCCTTCGTCGGAATTTTCGTGGCGGCCGGCGCATACAACATTTTCTCCGCGCGATTCCACCAGTCGGCGGCCGCAATTTTCCTAGACGGCGCCATCCTCACGGCCATCATGACCAGCTACTCGATTTATCTGCTGCCCGATTCCCTGCTGCGACTGGTCCTGTGGATGGCCACGCATTCGGTCTACCGCATCCGCGTCGAAGGCCGCGAAAATATCCCGGAAAACGGCGGCGCGCTCTTTGTCGCAAATCACATGTCGCTGGTGGACGCGCTGCTGCTGATCGCGTCCACCGACCGGCCAATTCGCTTCCTCATTTTCAAGGACATCTACGACCAGCCCTACATCAAGCCCTTCGCCAAAATGATTCGTGCGATCCCGATCTCCTCGCAGCTTCGTCCGCGAGACATGATCCATTCCCTCCGCGAAGCCAGCGACGCCATCCGCAACGGCGAAATCGTCTGCATCTTCGCCGAAGGCCAGATTACGCGCATCGGTCAACTACTTCCATTCCGCCGCGGCCTGGAACGCATCATGAAAAATGTGGACGCGCCGATCGTCCCGGTCAATCTGGACGGTGTCTGGGGCAGCATCTTCAGCTACGAGCGCGGCCGCTTCATCTGGAAGATGCCGCGCAAAATTCCCTACCCGGTCACGGTGAGCTTCGGCAAGCCGATGCCGCCCACAGCGACAGCGTTTGAAGTCCGCGAAGCCGTGCAGGAACTCCAAAGCGAGGCGTACCTCCACCACAAAAGCCGCATGCATACGTTGCCGTGCTCGCTGATCCGAACCGCGCATCACTATCCGTTCCGCTTCGCTATGGGAGATAAACGCCGCCCGCGCATGAGCTGGGGCAGCGCGCTGCTCAGCGCCATCTTTCTCGCGCGGCGGCTGCGCGAAACCTGGAAAGGCCAGGAAATGGTCGGCATCCTGCTGCCGCCGTCAGTCCCCGGCACGCTGGTGAATTTCGCCGCCTCGCTCAGCGGAAAAATCCCAGTGAATCTGAATTACACCGCGTCCAACGAAACGCTCGCGTCCTGCGCCGAACAGTGCAAGATCGAGACAGTCATCACCACGAAGCTGCTGCTCGACAAAATCCCGCTGCAAGTTCCGGGCAAAACCATCTTGTTGGAAGAGGCGGCGGCTGCGCCGGGGTTCGGCGAACGCATGGTGGCGCTGATGCTGTGGTTCCTGCCGAGCAGATTTCTCGAGCGCGCGCTGAGTGGCGGTAAAACCAAATCGCTTGATGATTTAGCCACGGTGATTTTCTCGAGCGGCAGCACCGGCGAACCCAAGGGTGTAATGCTGACGCATTACAACATCATGTCCAACATTGACCAGATGGGTCAGACTTTCATGTTGGCCAAGGGCGACGTATTGCTCGGCGTGTTGCCGTTCTTTCACTCGTTTGGATTCACTGTCACGCTCTGGCTTCCGGCGGTGATGGGGGTGGGTGTGGCGTTTCATCCTAGTCCCTTGGATTTGGTGGCCGTCAGCGAGTTGGTGCGCGAATATCGCGTGACATTCCTCTTGGCCACGCCGACGTTTTTGCAGGCGTACACGCGGCGCTGTTTGCCGGAGGATTTTGGGAGTTTGCAGTACGTGGTGGTGGGCGCGGAGAAGTTGCCGGAGCCTTTGGCTTTGGCGTTTGAGGATCGGTTTGGGATACGTCCACTCGAGGGGTATGGCGCCACGGAGTGTTCACCGGTTGTGGCGGTGAATACGCGGGATTTTCGGGCGCCGGGGTTCCGGCAGGTTGGGGCGAAGCGCGGGCGGATCGGGCATCCGTTGCCGGGGGTTAGTGTACGGATTGTGGACCCGGAGACGCGGGAGCGGTTGCCGGTGAATACTCCGGGGCTGATGCTGGTGCGTGGGCCT
>DASYAX010000117.1:0-6502 GCA_036501045.1 Bryobacteraceae bacterium | reverse complement strand
CGGGTACGGCAGTTCAGAAGATCCTGCTGAGCGCACAGATTGCACTTACGTTGGCGCTCGTGGTTGCGAGCGGTTTGTTCACGTCTTCGATCCAGCACGTCTACGAAGAGAACCTGGGAGTCGGCATACGCGGTTTATCCGAAAGCTCGCTCTCCCCGCTAGCCGGAGGCTACGGTGGTTGGGCGCCGGGCCCCTATTATCATCAGTTGCTACAAAAGATCCAGAATCTGCCGGATGTTCAATCGGCGAGTCTCGGTAACTTCGCCCCTTTCTGGACGATGCCTTTCGAGGAGCCGGTTGCGATGATCGAAGGCGCTAGCGGACAAACGGAAGTTCAGGCGCAGCCAATTCTGATCACCGATCAATTTGTCCGCACACTCGGATTGCGGCTTCTGGAAGGCGATGGCTTTCGCGCTTCCGAAGAACAATCTTCCGAGCCAGTTGCGTTGATCAGTGAGCCGCTGGCCCGGCGATTGGGCGGTCAACGCGTGATCGGCAGCCACATCCGCGTGGGGACAGGAGAGCAATTCCAGCATTTGAAAGTAACTGGCATCATCTCCAACGCCCAGTTCAGTCTGGTGAATCCAGAGGATACGGAAGCATCCATCGTGTACCTCAATTTCTGGCGATATCCCACGGGATATCCATGGGTGTTCGTGAAGACGATAAGCGGCCTGCCGATTTCATCTAAAATTTTACGCGCCGCCGTGCATTCGCTCGGCCGGGAGTACGTAGAACGCTACAGCACAGCGGCAGTCGAGAAGGATAGCGCTCTGGTTGAAAACCGGCTGCTCGCCTACCTGTCGAGCGCTTTCGCCTTGCTCGGATTGTGTTTGGCGGCAGTTGGGCTGTTTGGATTGCTCAGTTATCACGTGGTAAGCAGGACGAACGAAATCGGCGTTCGCATGGCGTTGGGAGCGGCACGCTCGCAGATTCGCTCGCTAGTTGTCCATCAAGTCGTGCGAGTTGTGCTCGCCGGGATCGTTGGCGGTTCGCTGATGCTTGCGGGCATCGGGCCGCTGATTCGGAGCTTCGTCTATGGAATCGGTGTTTACGATTGGCGTCTGTTGTGCCTCGCGATCCTGATTTTGCTCCTCACATCTATTCTCGCGGCCTGGATTCCAGCGCAGCGAGCAGCTTCCGTTGAACCGCTTGCCGCGCTTCGGCATAATTGACTGATACGCTAAGGGGCCTCGACGCACTTTAGCTGTGAGGAGAAGAACGTAATGAACGTGTGTTTACGGGTGGGGCTGCTGGCCAGCGTAGCAGCCGGATTTCTTGCCGCCGATGTTACTTATAACCAAACTACGAAGTTTATAGGCGGCAGTCTGATCGAGATGACCAAAAAGATGGCCAGCATGCCGATGCTGGGCCGCATGGGAGGTATGCGGCAGGCGTTTGAAGATCAGCATTACGACATCTACGTGAAGGGCAATAAGGAGGCGCGGATCGGCTCGTTATCGTCGACGATCTATGACCTGGATGCCGGCACGGTGACGCGCATCGACAACAACCGGCGAACTTATTCCGTGATGACCTTCGATGAGATGCGCGAACAGATGCAGCGCATGCAGGAGCGTATGAATCAGCGGCAAGGCGGCAGCGGCGACCTGCAATTCGACGTTAAATCGGAAAAGACGGGCCAGACCCGTACCATCGACGGGCAAACCGCGACCGAAACGCAGGTGACCATGACTGCGAAACAGGCGAGCCAGAGCGGGCAAATGGTCATCAAGATGGATCTTTGGCTGGTCCCAACGAACTCTTCGATGAAGGAAGCGGTCGATTCCCAGCGCCGGCTAGCCGAAAAGCTTGCCGACGCAATGGGCGGCTTTTCGCCGATGATGGGCGCGGCGGGCGGTGGAATGGCGGCGGCGTTGAAAGAGAGTTTCAAGCAAGACGGCTACCCCGCTGTCACCGATGTGACCATCAGCGGCGTTACCGCTCCTGCGGGTCCGATGGGCGGAGGCGGCAACTCCGATCCGAATGCTCCGTTGATGCAGACCGAAACCACGACCGGCAACTTCGTCTCAGGAGCGGTGGACGATTCGAAATTCAGCATTCCGGCCGGATACAAAGAAGAAAAGCGGCGGCACTAAACACCGATCCACAACTCGCAGGAAATGAAAAAGCCCGCCGGATTCCCAGGCGGGCTTTTTCTGATTTACGACTCCATTTCGCGTGGGCGCTTCTTGCGATTGCGCTTGCGGGCGAGAGCTTCTTTCGTGCGGCGCTTCTCTCCTGGTTTTAGATAAAAGGAGTGGCGCTTGATCTCTTTAACGATATCTTCCTGCTGTACTTTTCGTTTGAACCGCCGAAGAGCGCTTTCGAGCGTCTCGCCATCCTGCAGATGGACTTCTGCCAAAAAAATTTCACCACCTTCCGGTTGATCTTTCATTGTAGCGGAGGCCATGGGACAAAATGAAGGAGCATGGAAATTGTCAAAGTCATTGGTAGAGAGATTCTGGATTCACGCGGCAATCCGACTGTGGAAGCCGACGTCCGGCTGGCGGATGGGTCGATAGGCCGCGCGGCGGTGCCCTCGGGCGCTTCCACAGGCGAACACGAAGCGGTGGAGCTGCGCGACAACGATAAGGGGCGCTATCTAGGCAAGGGCGTGCGGAAAGCCGTCGAGAACGTCACCAAAAAGATCTCACCGGCGCTTGCGGGACTCGATGCGGCCGATCAGACGCTTATTGATCGCACGATGCTTGCCCTTGATGGGACGGCGAATAAGAGCAAGCTGGGCGCGAACGCGATACTCGCGGTGTCCATGGCGACTGCGCGAGCCGCCGCCGACTCGGAAATGACGCCGCTCTATCGCTATCTCGGCGGAGTAAATGCGCGGGTGCTGCCGGTGCCACTGATGAACGTGATCAATGGCGGAGCGCACGCCGATAGTTCGGTTGATTTGCAGGAATTCATGCTTGCGCCGATCGGAGCGAAGTGTTTCTCGGAAGCCTTGCGCATGGGCGCGGAAACGTTCCACCATCTAAAGACGGTTCTCAGGAAGCGCGGCTACTCGACGGCGGTGGGCGACGAGGGCGGCTTTGCCCCGAGCCTGAAAGCCAATGAAGAAGCGCTGGAGGTTTTGACGGAAGCAATTCAAAAGGCGGGTTACCAGCCCGGCGAGCAGATCGCCATCGCCATCGACCCCGCGACGAGCGAATTCTACGACAAAGACAAGAAGAAGTACGTGTTCAAGAAGTCCGACAGGAGCGAAAAGACGGCCGGTCAACTGGTGGAGTTTTGGTCCAAGTGGGTGGCGCAGTATCCGATTATCTCGATCGAAGACGGCATGGCGGAAGACGATTGGGACGGCTGGAAGCAGTTGACTGAAGCGCTGGGAAGCAAAGTGCAATTGATCGGAGATGATGTGTTCGTTACCAATTCCGAGCGCTTGCAGAAGGGCATCGACATGGGAGTCGGCAATTCGATTCTCGTCAAGGTGAATCAGATCGGTTCGTTGACGGAAACGCTCGAGACGATGCGGCTGGCGGCGAGTGCGAACTACCCTTCAATCGTCTCGCATCGTTCCGGCGAAACAGAAGATACCTTCATCGCGGATCTCGTGGTCGCGACCAATGCCGGCCAGATCAAAACCGGATCGGCCAGCCGCACCGATCGCATCGCGAAATACAATCAACTGCTGCGCATCGAAGAAGAACTGGGAGATGCGGCGATCTATCCCGGCAAAAAGGCCTTTCGTCAGTAATCGACTCGAAGCATGGCCAAACTAAAACCGCTGGTTCTCACAATTTTGGATGGCTGGGGCTATTCCCCGGCCACCGCTGGGAATGCCATTGCGCAGGCCCGCAAGCCGACTTACGATCATCTGCTGGCCACTTACCCGAACACGCTGATTCACACCTCGGGACCGTTCGTGGGATTGCCGGAAGGGCAGATGGGCAATAGCGAAGTGGGTCACATGAACATGGGCGCGGGACGCGTCATTTACATGGACGTGACGCGCATCGATCTGCTAATTTCCTCAGGCGAATTCTTTCACAATCCAGCGCTGCTCGAGGCGATGAAGAAAGCCGCAGGGCACCGTCTCCACTTACTAGGGTTGTCGAGCGATGGCGGCGTGCATGCGCAGTTGACGCATCTGTATGCCTTGCTCGAAATGGCCAAGAAACATGGATTGACGGACGTGTTTGTCCACTGTTTCATGGACGGCCGCGACACTGCGCCCGAGAGCGGAGCCGGCTATCTCGAACGGCTCGAAAAAAAGATGCGCGAGCTCGGCGTGGGCAAGATCGCTTCGGTTTCGGGTCGCTATTACGCCATGGACCGCGATAAGCGATGGGATCGGATCGAGCGCGCGTTCGGCGCTATGGTTCTGGGCAACGGCGCGAAGTTCGAATCGGCGGTGGCGGCGGTACGCCAATCGTATGAACGCGGCGTGACGGATGAGTTCATCGAGCCGATCACCATCGTGGATGCGAACAACGCGCCGATCGGGTTGATTCGCGACGACGACAGCGTGGTGTTGTATAACTACCGCGCGGACCGGGCTCGCGAGATCACTTTGGCGCTGACCGATTCACAGCTTGAAAAACCGGCCCGCTCGCTGGTTCCCAAGCGCCTCACGTACACCATGATGACGCGGTACGACAAGAGCTTTCGGCTACCTTACGTGCTGCCGCCGGAGCATCCCGACAATATTCTGGCGGATGTCATGCAGCGGGCGCAGTGGAAGAATTTGCGCGTCGCCGAGACCGAAAAATATGCGCATGTGACTTACTTCTTCAATGGCGGGAACGAGAAGCCGTACGGCGGCGAAGAACGTGAGATGGTGTCTTCGCCGAAAGTGGCCACCTACGATTTGCAGCCCGAGATGAGCGCCGCTGGTATCACCGCTGAGGTTGTCAAGGCGATGGAACAAGGCAGCTTCGACGTGATCGTGATGAATTACGCCAACGCCGACATGGTGGGACATTCGGGCAAGCTCGAACCAACCATCCGCGCATGCGAAACAGTGGACGCGGGACTCGGCGAGATCTATCAGGCCTTGAAGCGCTGCGGCGGATCCTGGCTGATCACCGCCGACCACGGCAACGCCGAAATGATGATCGATCCGGTTACCAAAGGCCCACACACGTATCACACCACGAATCCGGTGCCGCTGGTGTTCCTGACGAACGATCGCGTAGCGCTGCGGCCAAACGGAGCGCTCGAAGACGTGGCCCCCACCTTGCTTGGCATTTTGGGTCTGGAGAAGCCTGGCCAGATGAGAGGCAAGGATCTGCGCAACGGCCTTTCCTAAAACGGAACCATCGAAAAGATTTATGGAATTCAGACAACTGGGTAATTCAGGTTTTAAAGTTCCCGTTCTGAGTCTGGGCACGGGAACGTTTGGCGGCGGAAACGAGTTTTTTAAGGCCTGGGGATCGACGGATGTTGCCGAAGCAACCAGGCTGCTCGATATCTGCCTGGAGGCCGGCCTCAACCTGTTCGATACGGCCGACGGCTATTCGAATGGCTTGTCGGAAGAAATCCTGGGAAAGGCGATTGCCGGAAGAAGGAACGACGTCATCGTTGCGACCAAAGCTTTTTTTCCGACAGCACCGGGCCCAAACGATACGGGCACCTCTCGTCATCATCTGATCAAGGCGTGCGAGGCCAGTCTTCGGCGCTTAGGCACGGATTACATCGACATCTACCAAATGCACTGCTTTGACGCACGGCCGCCGGCGGAAGAAACATTGAGCACGCTCGATGGGTTGGTTCGCAGCGGCAAAGTGCGCTATCTCGGCTGCTCCAATTATTCCGGCTGGCATTTGATGAAGTCGCTTTCAGTAGCGGAGAGATATGGCTGGTCGCGCTATGTCGCGCACCAAGTGTATTACTCGCTCATTGGGCGCGATTACGAGTGGGAACTGATGCCTCTCGGGATCGATCAAAAGATTGGCGCGTTGATTTGGAGTCCACTTGGTTGGGGCAGACTGACCGGCAAGATTCGCCGCAATCAACCGCGGCCGGAAACCAGCCGCTTGCCGAAAACAGCAGAGAAAGGGCCGCCGGTTGAGGATGAGCAAGTCTATCGAGTTGTCGAGGCGATCGATGGGGTGGCGAAGGAAACCGGAAAGAGCGTTCCGCAAATTGCGCTGAATTGGCTATTGCAGCGGCCGACCGTTTCGTCGGTGATTATCGGCGCGCGCAATGAAAAGCAGCTACGCGACAACCTGGGAGCCGTGGGCTGGAATCTAACCGCCGCCCAAGTTGCGAAGCTCGATGCCGCCAGCACCACGACGCCAGCGTATCCGTATTGGCATCAGCGGCAGACCGCTGCGGAGAGAAACCCGCCTCCGGTGCCGCCGTCTGCTTAAGAAAATAATTACCATCGCCTGTAACTTTCGCCGTCCATCTTTCAGTAATAGAGCGGAGGTACTTCAACATGGATTTGTCGAGACAGTCCTCAAGGCCGGGTTCGGAAGGACCGCTGAACCAACGCGGAACTCTGATTGAACTTCTGGTAGTCCTCGCGGTCATCGGCATT
>DASYAX010000116.1:0-13030 GCA_036501045.1 Bryobacteraceae bacterium | reverse complement strand
ATTCTCGAAGATCTTAAGCAGATGGTGGTGGAAGGCATCAGCACCCAGGAGTTGGAGCTGGCGACTGAAAAGATGATCTCGGATGCCGGCGCAAAGCCCGCGTTCAAGGGTTATTACACGCAGGCTTCAGGTACCAAGTATCCATATGTGCTGTGTGCTTCGATCAACGAAGAAGTGGTTCACGGCATGCCGTCAGTGAAGCGGAGATTGAAGCGGGGCGATATTGTTTCGCTCGATACCGGCGTGCAGCTTGATGGTTACTATGGCGACTCAGCCATTACGGTGGCGGTCGGCGAGGTGAACGATTCGGTGAAGCGCCTCTTGAAGGTTACCGAGGAGAGCTTGGAATTGGCGATCGATCGCGCGCGCGCGGGTAATCGCTTGTTTGATGTTTGTGGCACGGTAGAGAAACATGTCATTTCAAATGGCTTCTCGATTGTCCGCGAGTTTGTAGGGCATGGGATTGGTACTTCGCTGCACGAAGAACCGCAAATCCCTAATTATGTCGACCGGCGCGGCGAAAACCCGCGCTTGAAACCCGGTATGGTCCTGGCGATCGAGCCGATGGTCAATGCCGGTAAGCCCGATACCAGGGTGCTGTCCGACAAGTGGACAGCCGTGGCGAAAGATGGTTCGTATTCGGCGCACTTTGAGCATATGGTGGCAGTGACGGATAACGGGCCATGGGTTTTGACCCGGCCCTGAGTGGATGGCGATGGTGGCGGGAACGGAGGCGGAGCGCACCGCGGAAGGAATCGTGGTGGAGTTGCTGCCGAGCGCGCTTGTGCGTGTCAGACTGGAAGGAGAGCATCAATTGATCGCTCACTTTCCCAGCACGCAACGCGCGAATTTTGTGCGTCTGCGGATTGGCGACCGGGTGCGTATCGCGCTCTCCGTCCAAGACCGGACGCGTGGGCGGATTTTGGAGCTATTGCGGAAAGGTTAGTAAATGAGAGTACGGGCATCCGTGAAGAAATTGTGTGATAAATGCAAGGTGATCCATCGCCATGGAGTGGTGCGGGTCATTTGCACCAACCCCAAGCATAAGCAGCGGCAAGGCTAGCGATGAGCGAGTCAAGATTGGTTAGGAGTTTATGGCGCGTATAGCAGGCATTGATTTACCGGTCAGGAAGCGGGCGGCCATCGGGTTGACCTATATTTACGGCATCGGGCGAACCCGTGCGCTGTCGCTGCTGCACCGGGCGCAGGTCGATCCCGACAAGAAGGTGGGAGACCTGTCTGAGGAAGACGTAAACCACCTCCGCAATCTCATCGAGGGCGAAGGCGCCATCGAAGGCGATCTCCGCAAGGAGAACTCGATGAACATCAAGCGCCTGATGGAGATGGGCTCCTATCGCGGCTTACGGCATCGCCGTGGTCTGCCGGCCCGCGGTCAGCGCACCCACACCAACGCCCGCACCCGCAAGGGTCCGCGTAAGGGCACTGTCGCGAATAAGAAGAAGGCGACCGGTAAGACGTAATCGGAGAGATCAAGCTACATGGCGAAGGCACCCGCAAAGACAACCAAGGCAAGCTCAAAATCAACGAAGAAGAAATCCTTCAAAAAGAAGGAGAAGAAGAACGTACCCTACGGGACCGTGCATATTCAGGCATCGTTCAACAACACCATCGTTACGTTTACCGATCCCATCGGCAACGTTTTGGCCTGGTCGAGTTCCGGTTCTCTTGGCTTTCGCGGCTCGCGCAAAGGTACGCCGTTCGCCGCGCAACAAGCCTCATTGACAGCGGCCAATAAAGCGAAGGAATCCGGTTTGCGTTCGGTCGAGGTTCGCGTGGCTGGCCCGGGCTCGGGCCGGGAATCCGCCGTTCGCGCTCTTGCCACGGCAGGCATCGAAGTTAAGTCGATCAAAGACGTTACGCCGATGCCGCACAACGGTTGTAGACCGCCTAAAAAGCGGCGAGTCTGATTTGGGAGGTTATTGATTGGCACGTTATAGTGGCCCCGTTTGCAGGCTCTGCCGCCGCGAGGGCATGAAATTGTTTCTGAAAGGCGAGCGCTGCCATACCGAAAAGTGCGCCATCGAAAAGCGCAATTTCGCTCCGGGCCAGCACGGCAAAGACAAGAAAGCCAAGCTGGTCGGCTATGGCTTGCAGCTTCGCGAAAAGCAGCGGGCGCGCCGTTATTACCAGGTGCTCGAAGGCCAGTTCCGGAACCTTTATGAGAAGGCCGTGAATCAAAAAGGTATTACCGGCGAATACATGCTCGCCATGCTCGAAAAGCGGCTCGACAACGTGATCTATCGCATGGGCCTCGCTACCAGCCGCGCCCAGGGGCGGCAACTCGTGCGGCATGGCCATCTGACCGTCAATGGCAAGAAAGTCAATATCCCCTCCTTTACCGTCAAGCCCGGCGATTCGGTGGAGATTCGTGAAAGCAGCCGCAACAATACGAGCATTTTGGCCGCGCGCGACGCCACGGCCCATACTCCCAGTCCCAGTTGGCTCGAAGTAGATCGCGAGGCGCTGCGGGCGCACGTTTTGCAGCAGCCCAAGCGTGAAGAATTGGTGCAAATTCAATTGAACGAACAGCTCATCGTCGAGCTGTACTCGAAGTAAGCTTCGGGAAATCGACGAAGAGGACAACAGAACTGACTATGTTTAAAGGATTCCAGAAGCCCAAGCGTTTAGTCGCCAATACCGAAACGCTCACCGAACGTTTTGGCCAATTCTCGGCACAGCCCTTCGAGCGTGGATTCGGATCCACCATCGGCACCGGTCTGCGCCGTGTACTCCTGAGCTCCATTGAAGGCGCCGCTATCACCGGCGTGCGCATCGAAGGAGTCTCTCATGAATTCAGTCCCATTCCGGGCGTCGTCGAAGACGCTACCGACATCATCCTCAACTTGAAGCAGGTTCCGTTCAAGATGATGGGTGAGGGCACGCGCATCGCGCGGCTGAATGTCGATGGGGCCGGCGAAGTAATGAGCAGCCAGATCGAGACCGACAACGACGTTGAAGTGCTCGATCGCAATCTGCACATAGCCACTGTCGGCGAGGGCGGCAAACTTAGCATCGAGATGCGCATCAAGAGCGGCCGCGGCTATGTCTCTGCCGATCGCAACTACGACGAAGACCTGCCCATCGGCTACATTCCGATCGACTCGGTCCACTCGCCTGTCCGCAAAGTCAATTACTCCGTCGAAGCGGCGCGTCTCGGGCAGAACACCGATTACGACAAGCTGACCATCGAGGTGTGGACCAACGGCGCCATCTCGCCGCAGGACGCCATCGGCCAGGCTTCCAAGCTGCTCAAAGACCACATGACGATCTTCATCAATTTCGAAGAGACGCCCGAGGTCACCGAAGAGCCGGCCGAGCGCGCCATCAACCAGATGAACGAAGTGCTGAACCGCTCGGTAGAAGAGCTGGAGCTCAGTGTCCGTTCCTACAATTGCCTGAAGAATGCCAACATTCAAACCATTGGCGACCTGGTGCAGAAGAGCGAATCCGAAATGCTGCGCACCAAGAATTTCGGCCGCAAATCGCTTAATGAGATCAAAGAGATCCTCTCGGGTCTCGGTCTATCGTTCGGCATGAAGTTCGATCCGCAGGGCCGCCTGGTGGGTGGAGCGCCGCCCGCGCCACACTCCGATTTCGAAGACGAAAATTACGCCGGAGCAGAGGAATAATCATGCGGCATCGCAAAGCCGGGGTGAAGCTCAAGCGCGACATCAGCGCAAGACGCGCTTTGCTCCGGGGTTTGGTGACCAACGTCATCGAAGAAGAACGCATCACCACCACCATTCCCAAAGCCAAGGCCGCCCGGCCGCTGGTGGAGAAGATGATCACACTCGCCAAGAAAGACAGTCTGCATTCGCGCCGTCAAGCGGCGGCTTTTCTGGTGAAACCAGAGGCAGTCGAAAAGCTGTTTGAAAAGCTTGGCCCGCGCTTCAACCAGCGTAATGGCGGCTATACGCGCATTGTGAAACTCGGCTGGCGAAAAGGCGACGGCGCCGAAACCGCCAAGCTCGAGCTCGTCGGCTCCGAACTCGTCAAGCGCGCCGCCGAACGCGCCGCGCGCCGCGAAGAGAAGATGAAGCGCGAGAGCGCCGAAGGCGAAGGCGGCGACGAGAAGAAATAGACCGCAAGCTTATCGTTTGTGGCGTCTCGTTTTAGCATGGACCCGGGGGCTCGGCTCCCGGGTCTTCGTGTCTTCAGGCGGCCCGATCTTGCTCAGAATGCGATCGTGAATCCAATGCTCGTCCCACCACTCCTTGGGATCCACCTGGTAGCCCGCGATCAACATGCTGAAATGTACATGGTCGCCGAAAGCCATGCCGGTCGAGCCGCTGATACCGATCTGCTGTTCTTTTTGCACCATATCTCCCACCTTCACCAGAATTCTGCTCATGTGGCCGTACAGACTCTGTAGCGAATAGCCGTGGTCGAGGATGACGCAGTTTCCATAAATGCCCAGACGATCCGCATAAATAACCTTGCCGGAATTGGCGGCTTTCACCGGCATGTTGACGGTTTGCGCCAGGTCGTAGCCTAAGTGAACTTCTTCATCGATCTTTTTGCCGTTGTAGTAATAACTCCGGCGATCGGCAAAGTACGATTCGCGCGCGCCCTTCACGGGAATGAACGGGCCCGACCAGAGAATGCGCTTCTCGGTGTTGTTCCTCAGGTCGTAAATCTGTTGCGTGTTCGCTTCCCGCATCGCGCGGTTCAGTTTGACGAAGCGATCCACCAGGCTTCCCGTCCCATTGGGATCGAGTTCGCCCACTACCTTCGTCATTTCCTTGTCGGTCACCTGAATGTCGCTCGAGCGGAACTTCTTCGGAAACACCTTCGTCCAGAAAGTGGTGGTGACTTCCGTTCCCGCGCCATTGCGCACGAACGCGAGCGGAATCGTATCGGGCGATACGTTCCACGGGAACGGGAACAGCGAGAAGCGATGATTGCTGTTTTCTGGCTGGCCGGGCATGGGAAACGAGCCCGCGGCATAGTTCTCGACGTGTACGCCCGCGTTTTTCCAGTTGCCGCCTACGTCGAGAAGCACCAATTCGGCTCCGCCTTGATTGATGTAGTGTTGGCGGCCGTCCGCCACGATGGTCGGCGGTTTGAGCACCACCTGTACATCCTGCGAGAACGTTTTCGTCGCGCCGCGAAAATCGTTTGTCGTCGCCTTCAATATGAGCTTGGCCGTTCCTTCCTTTAGAAACGGCGCTTGCTGCTTGCCGGCATCGAAGGAATAGATACGTGTCTGCTGATTCGATTTGGTTTTGTCCTGATAAACGGTTTGAATTTGGCCATCCTGCTCGAGCGACGCGGAGAATGACTTTACGCCAGCCGGATCGTCCGTCTGGACCCTCACCGGGGTAGTGACGCCAATGGCCGCGAGCGGCACTGCCATTTTAATTTGGGCTTCTTTGCCCGCCATCCAGAACCAGGCAATCACCACCAGCACGACCGCTGCAACGACTGCCAAAATGCGTTTAAACATCGGGAAATGCCTTTCAGGTCTTGATCACTCGCCTGCCATCGATCCGGAAATTGCCCTGGGCGACCCAGGCGATGGCCTCGGAATAAATTCGATGCTCCTCGGCCAGTATCCGCGAAGACAGCGTCTCGACGGTGTCGTCATCGAGTACCGGCACGGCGGCTTGCAGAAGAATGGGTCCGCTATCCAGCGTTTCATCCACCAGGTGCACGGTACAGCCGGTTACCTTTACACCATGCGCCAACGCCTGGTATTGGGCGTCCAAACCGGGAAACGCGGGGAGTAGCGAAGGATGGATGTTGAGGATGCGGCGAGGAAATTGCGAAACGAACTTCCCGCTCAACAGGCGCATATAGCCGGCCAGGCACACCAGGTCTACCTGGTGCTTTTCTTTCAGTAAATCAACAACTTGCAGGTCGAACTCCGCGCGGTCGACACCTTTCGATTCGAGCGAGCCGCAAGGGAAGCCGAGTTGGCGGGCGCGCGCGAGGCCAGGCGCTTCGGGCTTATTTGAAAAAACGAACCCAATCTGGCAGGCGAGTTGGCCGTCTAGGACATTAGCGGCAATGGCCTCGAAATTCGATCCACGACCCGATAAAAGAATGCCCAGGCGCGGGCGGCGAGCAGCGCTCACAGGTAAACAACCTTCGGCTTGGCCGAGTTTTGTTCGACGACACGTCCGATCTTATAGAAAGGCTCACCCATCTTCTTTAGAATTTGCGAAACGAACCCAAATTTCTTCTCGGCTACGACGAGAACCATGCCGATGCCCAAGTTGAAGGTGCGGCGGTAATCGTCTTCGGGAATCCGTCCCACGCGCAGCAGCAAGTCGAAGATGGGCTGGCGGGGCCAGGATTTCCGATCGATTTCCGCCATGGTGTTCCGGGGGAGCACGCGTGGAACATTATCGGTGATGCCCCCACCGGTGATATGGGCTGCGCCTTTGAGGTATTTTGCCCGATGCAGAGCCTCAATGGGCTTGAGGTAGGAACGGTGGATGCGGAGCAGCTCGTCGGCGAGAATGCCGGGGAACTCGGCCAGCCGCGCGTCGAGCTTGTAGCCCGCTACTTCGAAGAGGAGCTTGCGGGCTAGCGAGTGACCGTTGGTATGCAGGCCGTGCGAAGGAAGGCCGAGCAGCAAATCACCGGGCTCGATTCCTGCGCCGGTCAGCATGCGTTTGCGTTCTACCGCGCCCACAATGAAGCCGGCCAGGTCATATTCACCCACTGCGTACATGCCCGGCATTTCCGCTGTCTCGCCGCCGATGAGCGCGCAGCCGTTGCGTTTGCAGCCGCGCGCAATACCCGCGACCACATTGCCGCAGATGCGGGCATCGAGCTTTCCGACCGCGAAGTAGTCGAGAAAGAAGAGCGGCTTGGCGCCCTGGACGGCGATGTCGTTTACGCAGTGGTTGACGAGATCTTCTCCTACCGTGTCGTGACGGCCGGTCGCAAAAGCGATCTTCAACTTGGTGCCTACGCCGTCGGCGGAACTGACGAGCACGGGATCGCGCCAGCCTTTCAACGAGAAGCCGGCGCCGAAACTACCGATGGATGTGAGGACCTCCGGCGTGAGGGTTTTAGAGGCGTGACGCCGGATGAGCAAGACGGCTCGGTCGGCTTCGTTGATATCAACGCCCGCGTCTTGATAGGTGGTTTGTTCGCTCACTGAAGGATTCAGTGTAGCGGATGGAAGGCAAGGAGGAAATCCTATAAAAACGGGGCAGGCCGAGGCCTGCCCTTAGAGTGTCAGTCTTGCGGAAACGTGAAATCGGGATTGTAGCCTTGGCCGGGATCCTGATAGAGATCCGGTTGCGCCAATGGTATCGAACCCACCGACGGAGCCGGCATGTTGGAAGCGCTGAATTCAGCCTTCTGACGATCCACCAGCTCTTTGACGAGAGGCCCGGTAAGGGACCTCTTCTGGTTATTTTTGGATTTCATGCCAGCGACGTTAGCAGACAAATCTTCGGGTCCCCATGGGACGAGGGCGCTGGTCGCGAGTTTCTTCCGCGTTAAGTAACTCAAGGCAAGCTGTTTCGCTTCCCTATGTCAAAATGTGACAATTGCTGAAAGACTTGTGACTATGAAACCCCGCCTATGAGACACATAAGCGTTGCCATGGCTGCGCTGCTGGTTGTTGCCGCCGGCCTGAATGCGGAAGTTCCCTCTGCCATCGCGATAAAAGATGCCCACGTAGTCAGAGTCAGCGGCGAGGATTTGCCTAAAGCGACAATTTTGCTGCGCGACGGCTTAATACAGGATGTAGGCGCCAACCTGCCCATTCCGGCAGATGCCTGGGTGATCGATGGCAGTGGTTTGACGGTATATCCGGGATTCATCGACGGGCTGAGCAACTGGGGCTTGCCGGGGACTCCGCCAACCTCCACAGCCAGAGCGGGTACGGGCGCGGCGAGTTCCTCGACACCATCCACGACGGCGGCGCCTCGTTCGCATGGACCGGAAGACCGGCCGCAGACTTACTCCTACGAGCGCGCGGCGGATTTGGTGACGCCGTCCGACCACCGGCTGGAAGCGGCGCGGGCGGCGGGATTTACCAGCGCGGCGACGTTCCCGGACCGCGGGATTTTCGAAGGGCTTGGCGCGTTGATCGATTTGGCCGGCGAGCGCGGCCGCGACATGGTGATTGCCCAGCCGATCGGCCAGCAGATAACCTTTCGCGTGGGCGGCCTTTCGCGTGGCGGGTTCCCGTCTTCGCTGATGGGCAACATCGCGTATGTGCGTCAGCTCTATCTCGATCTCGACCAATACCAGAAAGCCAAGCAGATTTATGCCGCTAATCCAAGCGGTAACCGGCGGCCCGAGTACGATCACGCGCTCGAGGGACTGGCTGAATCGCCACGCGTTCTGCTTCCGGCTGAAGAGATGCAGCAAATCGACCGCGTCCTCAACTTCGGATGGGAGCTGAAAATGCCGTTCGTGCTGTACGGCCTGCACGAAGCGTATCGCAGCATGGATGAGCTGAAGCAGGCGAACGTGCCGCTGCTGGTCAGCTTGGAGTGGCCAGAGAGGCCGCGGGACGCAGACCCGAACGAAGCGCCAAATTACCGCGAACTGGAGATGCGCGACAAAGCGCCGGCGGTGCCCGGGATGCTGGCAAAGGCAGGCTTGAAATTCGGTTTCTATTCGGATGGAGTGGACACCGCGCCGGGACTTAAGAGTGCTTTGAAGAAAGCGATCGACGCAGGCCTGCCGCGCGCCGATGCGATTCGCGCGCTGACGCTGAGCGTGGCGGAGATCTATGGCGTCGCCGACCGGGTGGGAAGCATCGATCGAGGCAAAATTGCAAATCTGGTAGTCACCAAAGGCGAGGCCTTCGACGAGAAAAGCAGCGTGGAATATGTTTTCATCGACGGCAAAGAGTTTCAGCCATCGAAGGAGATCCAGCAACCTCCGCCCAGTAGCGCCAACTCCGGGGGCCACAGACCTGGCGTGCCGGAAGAACCTTCGGACGGAGGACAGAACTGATGGGGCGCCTAGCGCTGCTATCTCTTTGTCTCTCGGCGGCAGCCTGTCTGAGCCAGGCCGAGACGATGTTGATCCGCAATGCGACGGTGCTGACCGTCACCAAAGGGACGATCCAGAATGGCAGCGTGCTGGTGGAAAACGGCAAGATCGCGGCCGTCGGCAAAAACCTGAGCGCGCCAGCCGACGCCACGGTGGTGGACGCCTCGGGCAAGTTTCTGATGCCGGGAATCATCGATTGTCATTCGCACACGGCCATTGAAGGCGGGGTGAACGAAGGGACGGTTTCCGATTCCTCGATGGTGAACATCAAGGACGTCCTCGACCCTACCGATATCAATATTTATCGGGCTCTGGCCGGCGGCCTGACCGTTTCGAACGTGCTTCACGGCAGCGCCAATGCCATTGGGGGCCAGACGGTGGTGATCAAACTGCGCTGGGGCAAGACGGCGCAGCAGATGCTTTTTAAGGGCGCTACCCCCGGGATCAAATTCGCGTTGGGCGAAAATCCAAAACGCCAGGGATACCCGCAGCAGGGGTTCTTCAACCAAGGGCCGGCTCCGGAGCGCCGCTATCCGGGAACACGCATGGGCGTCGAGGAGGTTATCCGCGAAAGCTTCACCGAAGCCAAGAATTATCAGGCGGATTGGAACGCGTACCGGCAGCGGGTAGCGCGCGGCGAGCATCCGATTCCGCCGAAGAAAGACTTGCGTTTGGAGCCGCTGGTGGAAGTTTTGGAAGGTAAGCGCTATGTGCATGCGCACTGCTATCGAGCGGACGAAATACTAATGCTGCTTCGCGTGGCGGACGAGATGGGTTTTAAGATCCGGACGCTGCAACATGTGCTGGAGGGCTACAAGGTAGCGAAGGAAATCGCCCAACATGGAGCCGGCGCTTCGACCTTCAGCGATTGGTGGTCGTACAAGATGGAAGCGTACGATGCGACTCCGTACAATGCGGCGATTATGACGCGTAAAGGCGTGGTGGTTTCGGTGAATTCGGATTCGGACGAACTGCAGCGGCATCTTAACCTGGAAGCCGCGAAAACTATGCGTTACGGCGGTCTGAGTGAAACCGAAGCGCTGGCGCTCGTGACTATCAATCCCGCAAAGCAGCTCGGCATCGACGATAAAGTCGGCTCGATCGAGGTTGGGAAATCGGCCGACATGGTGCTGTTCGACAAGCATCCGCTTTCCGGTTACTCGAAAGCGCTGAAAGTCTGGATTGACGGGCATGAATATTTCGACCGGGACAAAGATCTGGAACTGCGGCCCGGCTTCGAGCAGAGGAAGAGAGCGCTTGAGGAGAAAGAGAAGGCTGCGGAAAAAAGCGAGGGTAAACCAGAACGGCCGCGCGCCGTTGCCGCGCCGACTGCTGCTGGGAATCCGCTGAGCGAGGCCGGTAATGAATTATAAGAGCCTTTTGCTCAGTGTGTGGGTTTGCGCGGCAGCCGTTCTACTGCCCGCAGCCGATACGAATTCGGTGCTGGTTCGTAATGTGACGATTCATCCGGTGACGGGCCCGGATTTTCCGAATAGCTCGCTGCTCGTGATCGATGGGAAAATCGCCGAGATTGGCCCCAAACTAGCGGCGCACAGTGGAGTACGCATCGTGGACGGACGCGGCCTGCAGCTCTATCCGGGTTTGATCAACGCGGCGACGAATGTGGGACTGGCAGAGATCGAAGCGCTGCGCGACACGGTAGATCTGGACGAAATCGGGCTGTTCAATCCTGAGCTGCGGGCGGAGATCGCCTTCAATCCATCGAGCGAGCATGTGGAGGTAACGCGTGCTTCCGGGATTACCAGCGTGGTCACTCTTCCGGGAAGCGGCGGCCGGGGTGGACGCGCCGGACGAGGCGGCGGCACGCTGATTACCGGGCAAGGCGCATTGATGCATCTGGACGGGTGGACTTGGGAAGACATGGCGGTGAAGCCGAGCGCCGTGATGGATATGTTGTTTCCGGAGACCCCTAGCAATCCGCCTGAGGGCCCAGTGCTGTTTGGGCGGCCGGTGCGTTCTTATCACGACCAGGAGCAGGAGTACCGAAATCGCCTGCGCGAGCTGAGCGAATTTTTTGAAGAAGCGAGGCGCTATCAGAAAGCAAAGGAAGCCGGCGGTGCGGATTTCCGGCGAGATATCCGGCTGGAGGCGATGATTCCGGTGACTGAAGGCAGACAGCGGCTTTTCGTGCGGGCGGAGAGAGAGCGCATGATTAAAGACGCGGTGGCTTTTGCGGACAAGGAAAAAATCAAGATCATCATTGCCGACCCGCGCGAGATCGGTGGTACTGGCCCGTTGCTCAAGGAACACAATATTCCGGTCGTCCTGGGCAAGACATTTCAATTGCCAATGCGCGACGACGATCCCTACGACGCGCCTTATACGCTTCCGGCGGCGTTCTATAAGGCCGGTGTGAAAATCTGCTTCGGAACGTTCGACGTGCAGTTCGCACGCAATGTGCCGTTCGAAGCAGCGCAGGCGGCGGCCTTTGGTTTGCCGCCGGAAGAGGCGCTCAAGGCGCTGACGATCAACAGCGCGGAAATTCTAGGGGTGGGCGACCAACTTGGCTCGATAGAGAAAGGCAAGCTGGGCGATTTTATCCTGACCGATGGCGACCCGATGGAGGCTAAGACCAATATCAAGCAGATGTTCATCGCGGGCAGGGAAGTGAGCCTCGAATCGCGGCATACGCGCGAATACGAAAAGTGGATGAAGCGGCCGTAAGGGGCGAGGCTTGCGAGAATAGAACCAGGTTCGAGATGGCGACGAGCACACAGGTTTCGGTTGAGGAATATCTCGGCACAAGCCACAAGCCCGCATGCGAGTACATCGATGGAGTGCTCATCCAAAAGCCCATGCCGACGCTAGATCATTCCTTTATTCAGAGCCGGATCATCGCACTGATTGCCGCGTTCTTCCGAGCGTATGTGGCTCTTCCGGAGCTCACGGTACGGCTTCGCGAAAAGGAATGGCTGGTTCCCGACGTCGCGATAACAAGGCGTGATCGATTAGAACGGCCCTATCCTACTAAGCCGGTTCATGTCTGCATTGAGATCCTATCGCCGGAAGACCGGTTTTCTAAAGTAATCAGCAAGCTGGAAGACTACTTTGCGTGGGGCGTTCCTTTCTGCTGGATCATTGATCCGGCGAAGCAAAGGGCCTCGACGGTTGAGCCGGATGGAAAACCGAAGTAGCGATGGATGGATCGTTGCGCGCCGGCGAAATCGACATCAAGCTCGCTGACCTTTTCAGCGAATAGAACTTGAATTCAAGCGCTCTCCGCGGAATTGACAATCCTGCCACGCAGCGTATCCAAGTCGCGCGCACCGGAGTAACGGATGCCGTTAATAAAGAGCCCAGGCGTGCCGTAGACGCCGTTCTGGACGCCGCGCTGAAAATGCTCGCGAACCAGATTCTCGTAGGTGCGTGCTTTCAGCTCATCGCGGAAGTGCTTCGCGTCGAGACCGATCCGCTCGGCGTAGCGCTGCAAATTCTTCGGCTTCAGGGCATTTTGGTTTTCGAATAGCAGGTCGTGCATCTCCCAGAAGCGGCCTTGCGCGCCTGCCGCTTCGGCGGCTTCCGCGGCCATTTGCGCCTGATGATGGATGCCCGACAGAGGATAGTGCCGAAAAGCAATGCGCAGCATGGTGCCCAGCTCCGCTTGCAGATCACGGATAACGATGAACAGGCGGCCACACTCGGGACACTGATAATCGCCGTATTCGACGAGAGTGTAGGCGGCATCCGCCGGACCGCGTACGTGATCGTCGTCGTGAACCGGCAAGAGCAGGCGTGAAAGTTCGAGTTCCGATGGCATGCTGAATTCCAGAATACTTGGCTCGTTCAGCGGCTGCTCCAGGCGCACCGTATGATTGTCTGTTATGCAAGGTCGGTTACCTTGGTCACGCGGCTCAACAACGACAAAGGGCCTGTTCCGTTACGCAGTGCTGGCTCTTGCATTTGCCGGTACAGTCGTTTTTCACGTCGCCACCCACATTGATACGATCCCCGTTCTTTGGTCTCAATGGCAACACGCCGATGGTTCAGTTGTCGCGAAATCGGCCCTTATTATCATGCT
>DASYAX010000115.1:0-13330 GCA_036501045.1 Bryobacteraceae bacterium | reverse complement strand
ATGAATTTGACACTGCTTCTCGAGCCGGGCCGCTCCATCGTTGCCGAAGCGGGTATTCTTCTGACCCGCGTGTTGCAGATTAAAACGAACGGCGCGAAAACGTTCGTCATCACGGATGCGGCCATGAACGATCTGATCCGGCCGGCTCTTTACCAGGCGCATCATGAGATCATTCCCGTTATGCAACCGGCCGGAGACCTAACGGTGAGGGCCGATGTGGTGGGACCGGTTTGCGAGACCGGCGATTTCTTCGCGCGAGGACGCGATCTTCCCGATTTGAAAACGGACGATCTGCTTGCTATTTGTACCGCTGGAGCTTATGGTTTCGTGCTCGCCTCGAATTACAATGCGCGGCGCAGGCCTTGCGAATTGCTGATCGACGGCGGCTTGGTGCACGTGGCGCGAAAGCGCGAAAGCTACCAAGATCTGCTTCGCGGCGAGTCTGTGCCGGCAGGTAGAACATGACAGACGCGCCTCCCATCATCGTACGTAATCTTCGCAAGTCATATGGGGACTTGGAAGCCGTTCGCGGTATTGACCTCGAGGTTCGGGCGGGCGAGATTTATGGTCTGCTCGGGCCGAACGGCGCGGGAAAAACGACTACGCTCGAGATCCTGGAGGGTTTGCGTCCACGGACTAGCGGAGAGGTGTCGGTGCTGGGCCTCGATCCGGCTTCGCAGAGCAATGTAATTAAAGATCGTATCGGTGTTTGCCTGCAAGCGACCAATCTGCCCGACAAAATGAAAGTGCACGAGGCGCTCGATCTCTTTGATGCCTTTTATACCAGACACGCCGATCGCGACACGCTGCTCAAGCGGCTTCAGCTTTGGGAAAAAAAGGATGCGCTCTATAAGTCGCTCTCCGGCGGCCAAAAGCAGCGCGTCGCTTTGGCGTTGGCGTTAGTGAATGAGCCGGCGCTTCTGTTTTTGGATGAGCCGACCACCGGTCTCGACCCGCAGGTTCGTCACGAAATTCACGGCCTGATTCAAGAGCTCAAGGAAGATCGGCGTTCCATTCTGATCACCACGCACTACATCGAAGAGGCCGAGCGACTGTGTGACCGCGTGGCGATTATCGACGCGGGGAAAATCATCGAGCTTGGCACGCCGCGCGAGATTCAGCAGCGGGTGCTGGGCCACACGGTAGTGGAAGTTACTACCAACGAAGCGATGCCTTTTGGCGAGCTGCCCGAAAGCCTACGGGACGAAAAATATGCCAGTCGCGACGAAGGACGGACCTTGTCGATGCAAAGCGAGACCCCCGCGGCGCTCATCGTCGAGCTTGTTAAATGGATTGAGCTGCATCATCTTCGGTTGCTCGATATCCACATGAAGCGGCCGACGCTCGAAGACGTGTTCATTGAGCTTACCGGGAAGAGGCTGCGCGAATAATGCGGCCGTACACCGCCCAAATTCGCAGCAACCTGCGGCTGATGGTTCGTGACCGCTCGGTTCTTTTCTTCAGCTATCTGTTCCCACTCACCTTTTTCTTCCTGTTTGGCCAGGCCTTTCACGCATCATCGAGCCCCGGGGCGATGTCGCATGTCATTGCCATGGTGCTGATCATCGGCGTGCTGGGGAACGGCTTCTTCGGCGCGGGGATGCGCACGGTGCAGGATCGCGAAACGAATGTGCTGCGCCGCTTCAAAGTAGCGCCCATCAGCGCCGCGCCCATCCTGGTAGCCTCCATGGTTTCCGGATTGTTGGCCTATCTGCCCACGCTTTTCCTGTTCCTCTTTTTCGGCCGGGCGATCTATCACGCTCCGGTGCCAACGAACCTGATCTCGCTGGTTATTTTCATTTCGATCGGGCTGGTTGCGTTCCGGGCGGTTGGCATGATCGTGGCCTCTGTCGTAAATTCCGCGCAAGAAGGCCAGATTGTGGTGCAGATCCTGTATCTGCCGATGCTATTTTTGAGCGGCGCTACTTTCCCCATCAGCATGATGCCCGAATGGGTGCAGAGCGTGGCGCAATTTCTGCCGGCGACGTACCTGTTCCAGGGTATGGAGTCAATCATGATCGGCGGCGAGAGCGTGATTGCGAATTCGCTGTCGGTGTTTGCGCTATTGGTCACGCTGGCTGTCGCGCTCTTTGTGGGAGTGAAGCTCTTTCGGTGGGAGAAGGAAGAAAAGATTCGCCGCGGCGCCAAGCTATGGATCCTGGCGGTCCTCGCGCCCTTCTTCCTGATGGGCGCCTATCAAGCCTACAGCAAACAAAACATCGAGCAAGCGAAGATCCTGGAGCGGGAAGCGTTCAGCAACCGCACCGTGCTGCTTCAGAATGTCAAGATTTTTGCGGGCAACGGAACCGTCATTCCAAACGGCGCGGTGCTGGTCAGGAACGGAAAGATTGCTGAGGTTTTTGAGACACCGCCGACCAACACCAAGTCACTTGACGCCACGGTGATCGACGAATCGGGCAAGACCTTGATGCCGGGGTTGATCGATATGCACGTGCACATTGGCGCGCCCGGCGGCGTTTACAAAGACGCGACGAAATATGCGGATCCCAATGCCGAACCGCGCCGGCTGGCGGCCTACCTCTATAGCGGAGTGACGGCGGTACGGAGCACGGGGGACCTGCTCGACAATGCGCTGGCACTGCGTAAGACAATGGCTTCCGGGAAATACGAGGGCGCGGAATTTTTCTCATGCGGACCTCTTTTTACGGCCGAAGGAGGTCATCCGGAAGAGATCATAGACCAGTTTCCCGAGTTCATGCGGAAAGAGGCCAAGGAGCAGTTTCTGCGTCTCCCCAAGTCCGCCTCAGAAGCGCGCGAGCAAGTGGACGCTCTTCAAAAGGCCAAAGTCGATTGTGTGAAAGCGGTGCTCGAAGCCGGCAGCGCACAGTGGGGCCCGTTTCACAAGCTCGACACCGGCATTTACAACGCCGTGATTGCCGAAGCCGCACATGACGATCTGCCTTCGGCGACGCATACGGGAAGCGCCGCAGACGTAAAAACCGCCGTCGACGCAGGAAGCAATAGTGTCGAACACGGCTCGATGATCGATCGAATCCCTGCCGAGACTTTCGGCGAGATGAAGAGAAAAGGAATCGTGTACGATCCTACGCTCAGCGTGTTCGAGGGTTTGTCCGATTCGCGAAGGGGCAATATCGAGCTGCTGAACCGTTCGCTCCTGCAGCAGGTTGGGCCCGCGGATCTGATCGAATCGACGCGCGCGGCGATCCTCAGGAATCACGAGAGCGGTCCGCCGCAACCGCTGGCGATCGCAAACCAAAATTTGTTGGATGCGTTCCAGGCGGGAGTCACGCTGATCGCAGGCAGCGACGCAGGCAATATGTTGGTGATTCATGGGCCCACCGTTCAACATGAGCTTGCATTGTGGGTGAAGGCGGGCATTCCTCCGGCGGTCGCATTGCAGGCTGCCACCTACAACGCTGCCCGGGCGCTGCGTGCCGACAGGCGAATTGGACTCATCCAGAGAGGTTTTGACGCCACGTTTATCGTGCTCGACGGCGATCCGCTGCAGGATATTTCGAACACCGAGCACATCAACTCCGTTTATTTTCGGGGCGAGCACGTTGACCGGAGTGATTTGTTCGATCAGTTCAAGCCTTAGAAGCGCGGGCGGATGATATTCTGAGAAAGCCCTGGTTCTTCGGGCAACGGGCCGGTAGCTCAGTTGGTAGAGCATCGCACTTTTAATGCGGTGGTCGCGGGTTCGAGCCCCGCCCGGCTCACCAATATTTTCAACGCTTTACTGAAATTCTCCATTCTTGTCTAGCACCGTGTCTGACTCCAAAGGCTGTTCATCTTCCGCTTTAAGATGTTCTTCCAGCCGCCGGAGGAGCTGATGATTGCGTCGGTCCAAGATAATGCCGTTGTGCTTGGAACTCGGACTGTTGCAAATCGGCAGCATACGAATAACAGGAACCGTTTCCACGAATTGTGGCTGATGCCGGTACCCGAGGCGAAAGGCGCGCCTTAAGTAGGCGAGTTCTTTATTTACTGTTGCGGGCTCAGCATTGCTTGCACGTGACGCGACATATCGTTCGACCAGAGTAGCCGTGATTTCGAACGGCTTTTTCGTTCCGAAGAACGGACGCAAGTGTTTGGCGACCCGATGCTCGACATCGTACGTCGTGTGGAGACGTTTGGATCGGTGGTCCTCGATCACCAAATCGAGAACTTGGTCAACCGACACACCAGTGTCCGAGCAGCCTAGCTGGGCAGCTTTGGCCATCTTTCGCCGAAGCATCAAAACCGCTTCCTCGTAATCTTGAGTGCCGGTTGAAATAATCATTGGCTTGCCTGCGACTTGATACTTCAAAGACCAGGTCGACGTCTTCTGAAGAGTGCCTTTTCTATCGCGATAGATCCTCTGAAAGACTCTTCCTCTCAAGTTCGCTTTGCCCATTGAATTCGTGTCAACTCGCTTGTCATTTATATAGCGGCAAATTTCGTCTCAAATCTAAGAGGGTCCAAAAAATAATTGTCGGGAAGGTACAAACAAGTTCGGGCCGCTGACACGACCCACCAGAACGCCGCGAAGCATGCCCTCTGCTTAACATGAGAGAGAGCCTTGGCGAGCGTGGTGGCGAACTCTCCCAATTTGTTGAACGGCAACATGCGATGCCACTCAGGCGACCTCACGGACGCCGTTATGCGGTGGCGCAGAGTTCCTCTGAGCGCTCCTTCCAACCCGCTGCTCCGATTCCGTTTCGCTCAAGAATAGCAAGCTATTCATTTGCATTTGGCTGAGCGCTTGATAAGGGCAGCAGTTGAGCGCCTTGCCGTGGTCAGCCCGGTAGAAACCGGCGCGTCGCACTTCCGAATTTTCGTAGAGCTTCTTTGTAGTTGCCGCGGAACACCACGGCCTCGACCCAGTTCTCAAGTATCTCTATCGCAAGAGCACGTACGAGTCGGAGGCGCAGGCGGTCACGTTGTGAAAGGTCCGGACTGGTGGCGTGCGCCACTCGATTTCATCCCTCCACCGATCCGGAACGTCGGTCGACTTCAGATTCTCGTGAATGGTGCGGCGGAGTTTGTTGCAGCCCTTTAACCTTGCTCATTCGCGAACGGACTGTGCCTCAGAGCATACTCAGAGCACTCTTTCGGAACCGTGAATTCGTCAACCACCCGGTTGCCCAGAAACCCAATGGCGCTGATTCCTTCAGCGCTGGTGTAATAGCCGTCGACTGCCATCATGCGAAGAAACGAAAAATATCGAACACCTGGCCCCATGAGATTTTCCTCATCGTCATTTTTCCGGTAAGCAATCAGATTCAGCAGTTCCGATTGCTGGCCGGGGCTTGCGTCGCGGAATCTCTTTCCACAACGCTTCAACATCGTCTGATCGATCCAGCCGATGCCGCCCGTATGTAAGATCCGCAGTTCCTCGCGCTGGCTGGACATCAACTCGATCCATTCCGCCACTTTTGCCGTTGAAGCAGCAGGCCCGTGTTCGTCCGCCGGTAGAATTAGATCGCAAAGGGTTCGAAGGGTGGCTAGCTCATGAGGATTTAGTGCAGGCCGTTTCGGTGGTTCGTTGGCGGTTGCGCTTGATCGGCCGACCTGAGCAGGTGCGTTTTGTGCCGCAGTGACGACCAATGCGGACACAGTCAAAAGATCACGACGGGAAGGATTAGACATTTCCTTTCCTCATTTCTTCGGCCACATATTCCGCGGCCCGCCAAGCCAGCGCGCAAATCGTCAGTGTCGGATTCTTATCCGGATTGCTCACGAACGGGCCGCCATCAGCAACAAAAAGATTCTTGACCTCATGCGTTTGGGAATATTTATTCAGCACCGAGGTTTCACGGGAGCTACCCATCCGTACGGTCCCGACTTCATGAATGTGCTGACCGCCGACCGCAATTTTTTCGGCCGCCTGCGAGGGAGTCATCTTCGCTGCCGCCGTTCCCCCCATCGCTTCAATGATGGAGCCGAAGGTATCATGCATGTGCTGCGCCTGCCTGACTTCGTTGTCGCTGTATTGCCAGTGGAATCGAAGCACGGGAATGCCCCACTGATCAACAACGGACGGATCAATCTCGCAAAAGGTTCTGTTATTTGGGATCATCTCGCCTCGCCCCGCGAACGAAACCTCGGTACCGTATCTTGACCGGATGGCTCGCTTCAGATCCGTCCCATATCCTTCGTGCGACTGGCATACTCCTCGAAAGGCTCCCGCGGCCGGCATGTGAAAACCACCACCAAGCTCAATATGATATCCGCGTGGAAAATCGATCCCCGATTTCTCCGGAAGCCACCAGGGCACGTAGACGTGCATGCCGCCGACTCCATCCGAATTATAGATTGGCATTCCTTCCAGCGCCGGAATATGTCCGCTAACCGTGAATCCGATACTGTCGGTCAGGTTGCGCCCCACCTGTCCGGACCCGTTCGCTAAACCATTGGCATATCCCGCGCCTTTCGAATTCAACAGAAGCCGAGCGGACTCGCAGGCACTCGCGGCCAGGATCAGGACGCGGCAACGGATCTGCTTTTCGGTCCGGGTCGTTTTGTCAATGTAGGAGAGGCCCGATACCTTCCCGGCGCCGTCCGTCAGAATCTCACGCGCCATCGCGTTGTTGATCACCCTGAGCCGGCCGGTTTTCATAGCCGGGAAAATCTGGACTTGGCTCGAGGAGTAGTTGGCCCCCGCGGTGCAGCCACGACCGCACTGCGCACAATAGTGACACTTTGGGCGTCCATTGTGATTCCTGGTCAAAATGGCGAGCCGCGCCGGGATGCAAGGGATGTTCAGTTTCTGGCAGGCTCTCTTCATCAGAAGCTCGTGCGCCCGCGGAGGAGGCGGCGGCAGAAACTTTCCGTCCGGAGCACCTCGCAGTCCTTCTCGCGATCCGAATACCCCAATAAAATCCTCCACCTTGTCGTAGTACGGCGCGAGTTCATCGTAAGTAATCGGCCAGTCAGTACCGAGGCCATCGCGCGAGTAGGATTTGAAGTCGTAGTCAGCAAAACGCAGAGAGATCCGTCCATAGTGATTGGTTCGCCCACCCAAAATGCGCGAACGGAACCACGTGAACTTACTTCCTTCCGCAACTGTGTAAGGCTCTCCCTTGATCTCCCATGCGCCGTTTGGCGCCGAAAAGTAATTCAGAGGTCTCGAAATGCCCTTCCGAAAATACAATTCACATCCAGGTCCAAGCCCACGATGATCGAGACTGTAGGGCCACGCGAACATTTTGAAGTCTTTCGCCGGGTCGAGCATGGGACCCGCTTCGAGCATCGTGACCCGAATACCCAGATCGGTGAGAACCTTCGCCACCGTACCACCTCCGGCGCCGGAGCCGACGACTACCACATCGTGGACCATAGAGCTTTGCCGGATTTGAAACAGGCCTTCGACGGAAATTCTCTCTCGATGCTCCATTTGGAAGTCACCTTTGATCGGAACTGGTATCGCCCCAGTTGGTTGATCGGGGAAAACATCTTCGGTTGCGCGGCCCGATAACGAGAGGCTCGCCTTTGAATGTGGGAAACATCGCGGTTCTCCTAATTAAAGTAAATGGAAGTATGAGCGATCTTGCTCGCATCATGGCTATTTGTGATGATCTATGAGCGATTATATTTTAGTCCTTGTTCTCCGGCCCGTCAATTGGAAACTCTCTGCGGAGGCCCAGAATGACGAAACGGGGGCAGGCCGGGCGATGTCATCAAGACTTGCCGTGGCCATCCTTGGCGCGAACCACCCGTTCTGGGCGCTCTGGCGCCCCGGACGGTTGCCCCGCGATCAGAACGTTGATGTGCATCTTTGTGAGCGCCTGGATAAAATCAGGTGGAACGCCCGCGTCGGTGATAACGCATTGCACCCGGTCCAGGTAGCAGACCTGAGTGAATGCGATCCGGCTGAACTTACTATGGTCGGCAACGAGGATTACCTCCCGGGCACTCTCCAGCATGGCCTTTTTGGTTTGGGCCTCGATCAGATTCGGACTGGTCAGGCCCTGCTTGAGGTCTATTCCATTGGTTGCCAGGAACAGTTTGTCCACATACAGGCCGCTGAGTGCATTGACGGCCAGCGGTCCCACTAAAGCCAGCGTATTCCGCCGCAGCGTCCCGCCCGTCACGGTCACCTCAGATTCACTCGACGACAGTTCCCAGGCGATATTCACCGCGTTGGTAACGACCTTGATATTACGCCTCTGTTTCAACTCCCGGGCGATCTGGAGCGTGGTGGACCCGGCATCGAGCATCACCGTCTCGCCGTCGGCTATGAGTCCTACGGCTACCTTAGCGATGGCGGCTTTTTCCGCCTTGAACCGGTCCTCCTTCTGGACCAGCGAAAGTTCGAACCCAGCGGCTTGTTTGCTGCTAGCGCCTCCATGCGTGCGCTTCAACAACCCCACCTCCTCGAGAGCCCGCAGGTCCCGCCGAATACTGGCTGGGGAGGCATTGAGCACACGTTCCAGGTGTGAGACGCGCACAAATTGCTCTGCCTTCACGATTTCGAGGATTTTCTCACGCCGCTGCTCGGAAAACAGCGCCTGTTCGGCGGTATTCTCCGAGGTATTTTCTGCTGTTTCTGCGCGTTTGTGAGTGCTCATGTTCACTCTACAATGTAGTCCGGCCGCATGGTCAATGCAAATAAGGCTGCGCGGCGTCGCGGCAGAATTCACCACAGAAGCGAACACACGCTTCGACATCCAGGCGCTCCAGCACTGCGATCTCCTCAGGGACCAAAGTCGCGGCCTGCGACGGCATGCTATGTTCTGCAAGCGCTAGACAACACGCCAGTTCCTTTCCGGTCACGGAGGGAAATGCCGTCCAAAAGCCGGGTTCCAGGCAGTCCAGATGACGCGGTTCGATGCGGATCATTTCGATTGAGATCGCTCGGCCGGGGCACAGTTCGGCGTACCGGCGCAGATAATCGACTATTCCAACGTTGCCCTCACCGAGCCTGACCCACTGCACCGCCAAGCCCTGGGGGGTACGCCACATCTTAGAATCGCGCACGTGGCTGGTGAGCACGTAGGGCGCAAGTATTTCGAGCCCGGGCAGAGGAAGGTCCATCGTCATGGGCAGATTTCCACTGTCCAGGCATGCGCCCACGTAGTCCGCACCGGCTTCTTCGATCAATCTCTTCAATTCCGCCGCGCGTAAATCGCCACCGTGATTTTCCACGGCAATGCGGATGCCTGCATCCAGTGCCCGGCTTCTCACCGCCCGCAGCACTCCGACAGTGTTCTCAATATGGGCTTCGAGAGGCAAATCGCTGCGGCGATCGAACCGGTTGCCCATGACTGCCCGGACGATCGGCGAACCGACCAAGTTCGCAGCGTCGATCATGCGCGAAAGTTGCTCTTGGGCAGGGCCCTGTGATGGGTCGAATAAGTTAGAGGTTGGGCAGATCGAGCGCATGCCGATCTCCAGTTTCAGGCCGAGTCCTTGCGCACGGTCCCGCACCCGCCGCAGATGAGTTGGCTCCAGGCTTCCCAAGAACTCGATCTCGGAAAAATGCACCACCGTCACACCCTGGGCCGCACAGTACTCCAGGCACTCGAAGGCGTTCCATCCCTGCGAGCGCAGGCTGTATAGATCAATTCCAATTCGGATCACCCGCGCAACACCTCGCGGAGGGCCTCCACACCCAAGCGGGGGCTCGAAAGCACCGGAACCGCCGAATTGCCGTCCAGAGCTGTAGCCAGGCGCGCCATACTCCCCTGAGCCAGCACCACCACATCGTTTTCGGCGCTTGCCCGCTCGATATCGGCCAACACCATGTCGTCGTGCTTCTGGCCGTTCCCGGACATCAATATATCGAACGCCCCTTCGACCAAGTAGCGCCGGACTTCGACGGACTTGCCGAGGAGCGCGGCTTGGTTTTCGATGAGCCGCACAGTGGGTTCCAGCGTAGTAGGCAGGGTTGCGATGACGCCCACGCGAGGGCCGCGCAGCACGGCAATCTCCGCCATGCGGCCGTCGATCTTCACTACTGGGATGTCGACCGTCCGCCCCAGCATGTCCGCGGCGTCTCCTACCGAAGAGCAGCAATTGAAAATTGCATCGGCTCCGGCCGATTGTGCCAGAACGCCATAACCTATGATACGGCGCGTTACCGATGACGTGACGCAGCCGGCCGCGCGGACGTCCGCGAGCAGGCTGTCGTCGATTACGTTTACGACGCGCACTTCAGGGAGTATTTCGGCGAACAGCTTGCCGAGCGGTGATACAAGCGCCAGGCTTGTGTGAATGGCAAATACAGTCTTCCGCATAGTGATTGCTACGTGTCCCTCCTCAATCCCCGGATCGCCTCGATGGCTCGATGGTAGAAGTCCGGGCCACCGAAGTTGCCTGACTTCAGCACAGTGGGCAGTGAGGCGTTATCAAGCGAAACGCACAACGGCACGCCCGGCTCGATGTTGGCCCCTACCCGTAAAGCATCGAATTCCAGAGTGCGGCACAAAGCACCGGAGGTCTCACCGCCAGCGATAATGAGCCCTTCAGGCTTGTTGGACTGCACGATTTCCCGCACGACGCGAGCCAGCCGGAAAGCGATCTGACGTCCAACTTCGGTCTCGGTGTGGCCGTTCCGCTGCGCCCATTGGTGTACTCGATTCACGTCGGCGCGACTCGATGAGGTCCGCAGCACACAGGTGCGGCCCTCGGCCAATTCCGAAACCGCCAGCGCGGCAATGGGTCCGAAATCGTTGTCCCCGACAGCCAACCGCACGCCGTCCAGATCGATGATACGAACGCCGCTGGCGGCTATAACTTCATTTTGCCGCTGCGTAGCCTGCGAGCAGCTTCCCGAAACAATGAGGAAGCCCCGTCCTGGTTTGGCATTGAGGGGTAGCAGTGACGCGTGGCCGGCAGGTTTCCAGCCGTCGTGCTTCCAAAAGCCCGGAAGCATCATGGCCAGAGCGGAACTGCCGCTGATCAGCCGAAGGTCGCGGGCGGCCTGGCAAGCGATTGCCAAATCCGCATCGCTGGTGCAATCCACGACCGCAATGTTTACTCCGCTGTCGCGTAACTTCTCAAAGCAATTCCTCAACGACTGCGCCCCGGCCTGCAACTTTGGGTAGGGCGCGAGTCCGACCCGGCGCTGTGTCTGGCTTTGCAGATGCGTCACGAGATTGGAATTGGTCATCGGTGTGAGCGGATGATGACGCATGGGCGAATCGGAGAGCAGTTGCTGGTGTACAAAGTGATAACCCATGTATGTTGTGCGGCCATTCACCGGCAAGGCCGGCAGCGCAATAGTGAACGCTTCGCCAAGTTCGTCAAGCGCCGCGTCGATTGAGGGACCGATGTTCCCCTCGGAGGTCGAGTCGAAGGTACTGCAATACTTCACTTGCACAACAGCCGGGCGTAGTGTTCCGAGCAGGCGAACGCCCTCGCGCATGCGGTCGTACGCTGTGCCGGGAGCAAGCGCGCGCGAGCCGACGCCGAGGATGACGGCATCGCTCTGTGCGGCCCACGCGTCCAGTCGATCAGGGCCGGGCAAGCCGATCGCCAGTATCGTGCGTACGCCCTGGTCGGCCAGCATACCGGCCAGGTCGGTGGCGCCGGTATCGTCGTCCGCAACCGCTCCAAACAAGATCGCCATATCATTGGAACCGGCGACGCAGTTCCAAGACTTGGGCTGCCGTAAGCGATTGGGCGCGATCTCCCAGCAAAAAATATAATCGTGACGCTTCCTCTAATTCCTCGGATAGAGCAGCCGCCTCAGCCAGCGTAGTACCGGCCGTGATGGAACCGTGGTTGCGCAACAGCAAAGCGGTTGTGCTTGCGGCGCGCCGTTCCACCTCGTCCGCCAGCGCAGGGTCACCCGGCGGCAGATACGGCACGACCGGCAGTTTCAAAACTCGCATAGCGTAGTACGGGGTGAGTGCAGGCAGGGCGTCCTCCATATCAAGATTCCGCAGGCACGACACGGCTGTGGCGTATGTGGAATGTAAGTGCACCACTGCTGCGCACTGTGGGCGCGCGCGATAGATCGCTAAGTGGAAGTGCGCTTCCTTGCTCGGCCGGATTTCGCCGATAATGTTGCCCGCGCTATCTATCCGCGCCAAGGCATCCGCCGCCAGGCTGCCCAGCGAAGAACCCGTCGGGGTCACCAGGATCGTGTCACCGGCGCGCACACTGAGGTTACCCGCCGTACCAAAACTGTACCCTCGATCAAATAGAGAACGCGCCACCGCCACCAGTTCCGCAGCTTGCTTTTGGTCGGTTGTCAAGTGCTCTCCCCTACGAGCTGAAATGCTCGGGAAGCGGCCGACCGCTCCGCCGCAGCCAATACGAGTTGAGTGCACTGAGCATCGTCAAAATTGGGCTGGGGAGATTCTCCTCGCGACACTGCAAAGAGGAAGTCGGCCAATGCAGCGATGAAAGTGTGCTCATAGCCGACGATGTGCCCGGGTTTCCAGAAGTTGGTTGCGTACGGGTGGTCCGGCCCGTTGATCAACATGCTGCGCGCGCCGTGCAGGTTGCGGGGCTCAGTGGCATCGAGAAATTCCAGGCGGTTCATGTCCTCCAAGTTGAAGCGCAGCATGCCCCGTTCGCCGTGTATCTCGAATGCATTCTGGTTGCGGCGGCCCACGGCATAGCGTGTCGCCTCAAAATTGCCGACACTGCCATTCTCAAATCGCGCCAGCAGCAGGGCGGCATCGTCGACATCCCGCCCGGGCACGAACGTCTGCAGCAGAGATGAGACCTCTCGGATAGGACCATTGAGCCACATCGCTGTGTCCACCAGGTGTGAAAGCAAGTCGCCCAGTACGCCCGAACCCGCCTCCGTCCGTTGCGTCTTCCAACCCGGCGGACGTGTTGGATCGGCGCCCCACTCCTGTAAGTAAGTCGCGCGATAGTGGAAGACCCTCCCGACGCGGCCTTCTTCTATCAATTGGCGGCAGAAGGCCACTGCTGGGGCACGCCGGTAATTGAACCAAACGAAGCTGGGCAGCCCACGCGCAGCGGCCGCCATGCGGGCTCCTTCCTCCGCCGACGTCGCCATTGGTTTCTCGCACATCACCATCTTGCCGGCCTCGGAGGCGGCGATTACTACAGCAGCGTGCAGATTGTTAGGGACGGCCACATCGACCAGATCAATATCAGGACGCTCCACAATGGTACGCCAATCGGTGGCGATCTCCGACCAACCCCAGGTCGCCGCCATCTGTTGAAGCGAGTCGCGATTCCGGCCGCAGATGACCTTGCGTTCCACCTGGAAGGGCAGATCAAAAAAGTGCGGTGCCTGGCAGTAGGCGTTCGAATGTGTACGGCCCATGAATCCCTGCCCGATCAGGGCGACCCGGATGGAAGGTTTAACCACCGTTCCCCTTTCCTCTCTAGGACGGTTCGCTAGATGGGTGCGCGGGATGCGCCATCAATTTGTTCTGCA
>DASYAX010000114.1:0-21612 GCA_036501045.1 Bryobacteraceae bacterium | reverse complement strand
CTTACCACATGCCACGCTGCTGGATCGTACGATTCAGTGGATGTTCAACAAGCGGGAAGGACGGCACATTCAATTGGTGGTCAGTGCATCGCGTAGCTTGACCGAGATGCCTAGGGGAGCGGTCATCGAGCTGGCACTCAGTGAGCTGAAGGACTTCTTTCCACGGGTCGCAGAAGCGCAACTCGAGCGCGCGCATGTGGTTAAGGAAGTGCGCGCGACGTTCTCGGCCGGGCCGGGTTTGGAAGGGCAGCGGCCGGAGAATGCTACGAGCATTCCGAACCTGTTTCTGGCGGGCGATTGGACGCGCTCGGGCTGGCCGGCAACCATGGAAGGCGCGGTGCGGAGCGGCTACCTGGCGGCGGAAGCCGTAATGAAGTCGTTCGGCAGCACGCAGCACTTTCTGCTGCCCGACGCGGCCTGAACTTTCAGCGCTGGTTGGCTTTTAAAATCTTCTTGCGCAGGCGTATCGATTTTGGGGTCACTTCGACCCATTCGTCTTCCTGGATGAATTCGATGGCTTGCTCCAGATTCAGTATTTTAGGCGGCACCAGGCGAATGGCTTCATCGGACGTGGACGCGCGCATGTTGGTCAGCTTTTTTTCCTTGACGATGTTCACCGTCAGGTCGCTATTGCGCGAATTTTCACCGATGATCATGCCTTCGTAGATCTCCGTCGCGGGCGAGATAAAAATTACACCGCGTTCCTGCAGATTGAAGATGGCGTAGCTGGTGGCGAGACCGGCGCGGTCGGCAACGAGCGAACCGGTAGGACGCATTTCGATATCGCCCTGCCATTCGATATAGCCATGGAAGAGCGAGTTCATGATCGCCATGCCTTTGGTGTCGGTCAGCATTTCGCTTCGCAATCCGATCAAACCGCGAGAGGGGACCAGGAATTCCAGGCGCACGCGGCCGGAGCCATGGTTGATCATCTTGGACATTTTGCCCTTGCGCTTGCCCAATTTCTCGATGACCACGCCGATGAATTCCTCGGGGCAATCGATGACCAGCAATTCGAGCGGCTCATGCAGGGAGCCGTTGACGGTGCGCGTCAGGATCTCAGGTTTGCCGACCTGCAACTCGTAGCCTTCGCGGCGCATCATTTCGATCAGAATTGCGAGTTGCAGCTCGCCGCGTCCCATGACCTTGAAGGCATCCGGGCCACCCGCTTCTTCGACGCGAATCGAAACGTTCGTGAGAAGCTCTTTGTCGAGGCGGTCGCGCAGGTTACGCGAGGTCACGAACTGTCCTTCGCGGCCGGCGAACGGCGAGTTGTTGATCGTGAATGTCATCGCGATCGTCGGTTCATCGATGGGAATTTTCGGGAGCGCCTTTGGGGTTTCGGCGCTGGTCACCGTTTCGCCGATGGTGATGCCTTCGACACCCGCGATGGCCAGTACGTCGCCAGGCTTGCCCACAGTTTCATCCACGCGCTTCAAGCCGGTGAAGGAATACAACTTGGTGATGCGCGTCTTATGAAACGTACCATCCAATTTGACGACGGCGACTTCATCGCCGAGGCGGAGCGTTCCGTTGAATACGCGGCCTATGGCGAGACGGCCGAGATATTCGCTGTAGTCGAGGTTGGCCACCAGGAGCTGTAGAGTTCCGGCGGGGTCTCCGGTGGGTGCGGGAATCTTGCCGAGAATCGTTTCAAACAAGGGCTGAAGGCTGTCGCTTTCATCCGAAAGATCGAGCTTGGCGATGCCGGCTTTGGCATTCGTGTAGACGACCGGGAAATCGAGTTGGTCTTCGGTCGCATCGAGGTCGATAAAAAGATCGTAGATCTCGTTCAAGACTTCCTGGATTCGGGCGTCGGGGCGATCGATTTTGTTGATGACGAGCACGGGCGGCAGTTTCGCTTCGAGGGCCTTCATCAAGACGTAGCGAGTTTGCGGCAGCGGGCCTTCGCTCGCGTCGACCAGCAGCATGACGCCATCGACAATCTTGAGGGCGCGTTCCACTTCACCGCCAAAATCGCTGTGGCCGGGGGTATCGACGATGTTGATCTTGGTGCCGTGATAGCGCACGCCGGTGGTTTTCGCGAGGATGGTGATACCGCGCTCGCGCTCCAGATCGTTTGAATCCATCACGCGTTCAACAACTTCTTCGTTGGCGCGAAAGATGCCGCTTTGGCGCAGCATGGCGTCAACAAGCGTTGTTTTTCCATGATCAACGTGCGCAATGATGGCGATATTGCGCGTGTCGATCGCTTCGGTTTCTACTGGCATTCGTTAAGCTTCATGGTCGCATGCGATGCGGGCATGCGAAGCTGAAAACACCATGCCGCCGGACGAACCGCTGCCCACCGTTGTGATCGCCGGACGGCCAAATGTCGGCAAATCGACGCTCTTCAACGCCATTTTAGGCAACCGGCGATCGATTGTGGGCGATGAGCCAGGCATTACGCGGGACCGTATCTACGGGGAGGCGGAATATCGGGGCAAGCGCTTCGGATTAATCGATACGGGTGGTATCGTTCCGAACGACGACGCGCTGATCCCTACGGAAATTCTGAAGCAGGCGCACGTGGCGCTCGATCTTGCCGCGCACATTCTGTTCGTCATCGACGGTCGGACGGAGATTACGGCTGCCGATCGCGATCTAGCGAAGCTGCTGCGGAAGCTGGGGAAGCCGCTTACGCTGGTGGTGAACAAGATTGATGTCAAGGCGCGCGAAGACCTGGTTCCCGAGTTCTATTCGCTCGGGCTGGGTGATCCGGTGGCGGTTTCGGCGGAGCACAAAACAGGGCTGGCGGATTTGCTGGCGCTGGTAACGGAGCCTTTTCCCAGGCAGGAAGCGGAGGCCGAAGAGAGCGAGGAGCCGGGCGAGCGGCGGCGCATCAAAGTGGCGATTATCGGGCGTCCGAATGTCGGGAAATCGACGATGTTGAATGCGCTGGTGGGATCGGAGCGCGCCATTGTTTCACCGGTCGCGGGTACGACGCGCGATTCGGTGGACGAATCGGTCGAGGATGGCAATACGATTTACCGATTTGTCGACACGGCCGGAATCCGGCGCAAGGGCAAGACCCACGAGATGACCGAGAAGATGAGCGTGGTGATGGCGCGGCGGAACATTCGCATGGCGAACGTGGTGCTGCTGATGGTGGACGCTACCGACGGCGTGGTTGCCTCGGACGCGACGATCGCCGGCTATGCGCATGAAGAGGGCCGCGCCGTGATCATCGTCGTCAACAAGTGGGATGCGGTGGAGGAGAAAGGCAAGCGCGCGTTTACTGAATCGATTCGCGATGAATTGAAGTTTCTCGATTACGCTCCGGTGATCTTTGCTTCGGCGAAAGAAGGCGAGGGCATCCGGCGGATTTTCGCGACGATCCGTCGCTGTTACGAATCGGCATCGAAGCGCGTGACAACCGGCGAACTGAACCGGTTTGTCGAGTCGATTAAATTCGACGGTGATGTGAAGGTGTATTACATCACGCAGGCTTCCATGCGTCCGCCGACGTTTATCGTGTTCACCGATAAGGCCGGGAACATGCATTTTTCGACGGAGCGGTTTCTGACGAATCGCCTGCGGGAGCGGTTTGGATTCGAGGGCACGCCGATCGTGATCAAGACGAAAAGGCGCTAGGCTAAGAGTATGTCTGCGGCCGTTCAAGTTTCGCTTGCGGAATACCTGAGCACGGAATATGAGCCGGATTGCGACTACGTGGACGGAATCCTCGAAGAACGGAATGTCGGCTTGAGGCGGCATAGTCGAACGCAAACGCTCCTGGCCCTGTGGCTCGGCGTAAGGGAGAAGGAGCACGGACAACGGGTTTTGGTTGAGCAGCGAGTCCGGGTGTCGCCTTCGCGCATTCGCATTCCGGATGTTTGTCTGGTATCCCCTGATAACAATGACGAATTGACGCAGCGTCCACCTACTTTGTGGATCGAAGTTTTGTCTCCCGACGACCGATGGAGCAGAGTGCAGGTCAGGCTCAACGATTGCCTGCGCTTTGGAGTGGAGATGATCTGGATTATCGATCCCTATTCCAAACAGGCCTGGATTGCCACACAGGCATCCGGGACCATGCCGGTTGAGGACGAAACACTGCGCTGCGCGAAACTGAATTTAGAAGTCGGGATCAGCGAAATTCTTCCTGAAGACTAGACCCGATTTTTGCGAAAAAAACTTCGCGAAGCGCGGAAATTTTGAAAAACCTATTAGTAATGAAATTCGGCGGCACCAGCATGGGCAGTGCCGAACGGATGTGCGTAGCGGCGGGGATTATCGCGGAGCAGCAGAAGAAACGGCCGCTGACGGTAGTGGTTTCGGCCATGTCGAGAATTACCGATCTGCTGCTCGATACGCTGCGGCACGCCGAACTGGGTGATCGAGAGGCAGTGGATAGAGGGTTGCAGGCTCTCTTGCAGCGGCATATTGAAACCTGCGATTCGCTGTTTGGAACGGGCGGCGCTGAGTGCTGCCGGGCGGCTTCCGGCGATGTACAGTCCTTGGTGCATGAGTTTCACCGCATCGCGAATGGCGTGCTGATGCTTGGGGAACGGCCGCCGCGATCGGTGGACGAAGCAATTGCGATCGGTGAGCGCCTTTCGGCCGCCATCCTGGCCCGCTATCTCCAGGCCGGCGGGAATGCCGCTCAGGCGGTTAGCGGCAGCGATGTGATCGTCACCGATGCGGTCTTCGGGAATGCTTCACCAAACATGGAATCGACTCGCGAACGGTGCGCGGAGCGCCTTGTGCCAGTCCTCGAGGAAGGCATCGTGCCCATCGTAACGGGCTTCAACGGCGCGACCGCCGACGGGCGCGCGACCACTCTCGGACGAGGCGGCTCCGACTTTTCCGCTTCCATCCTGGCGGCCGCTTTGGATGCAAGCGAGCTTTGGATCTGGACCGATGTAGACGGCATTCTCACTGCCGACCCGCGCTTGGTTGAAAATGTCGCAGTGTTGGATGAACTGACCTATGCGGAAGCCGCGGAGCTTGCCTACAATGGCGCGAAGGTCTTGCACCCGCGCACGCTAGCGCCGCTGGTAGAAAAGCAAATACCGGTCTGGAGCAAGAACAGCTTTGCGCCGCACAAGCCGGGAACCAAGATCGTCTCGCATTTCGATGAGCCGAAGGGCGCGCGCGCCGTCACGTCGATGTCGAACGTTGCGCTGATCTCCATGGAGCCGGCAAACGCGGTGCTTAGCGGGACACGGCTGATGGCGCGAGCGCTTGACGCACTGGCCCTCGCGAACGTGGAGATTCTAGTCTTCACCAGCTCGAGCTATCGCCAGAGTTTTTGCTTCCTGATTCGTAAGGAGGACGTGACGCGGGCGCTCGAAGTATTGGAAGCAACTTTATCGATCGAGTTGGCGCACGGCTATCTAAAAGCGATCGAAGTGGATGAGAACGTCGGCTTACTGGCCGTTGTGGGCGAAGGAATGCGCGGCACGCCCGGGCTGGCAGGCCGCGTATTCACTGCGATTTCGCGGGAAGAGATCAACATCATCGCGATCGCGCAAGGTTCGAGCGAGTTGACCATCGGCATCATCGTGCGGCTCGACACGTTGCACAGGGCGGTGCGGGCAGTTCACGAGGAATGCGAACTCGGCAAGATTGCAGCCGCCAGATCCTGATGGGCGGCCAGGCGCCGGATTGTGAAGGGTAAACCGGTTGGAAGGAATGCGTTGCTCAACAGTGTTTCAATTCCATCAAAGTTCCGCTCGGCCAGGGCGACAATGGAAGGCCCCGCGCCGCTGAGGCATACGCCGAGCAAGTCGGGATGTTCCAGGCACAAGGCCTGTTCGAGCCCCGGTACCAGCTTTTGCCGGAAGGGCTGATGAATGCGATCCTGCAGGGCTTCACGCAAAACGGAGTAATTTCCGCTCTGCAGACTTTGCAAGAGTAACGCCACGCGCTGCAGATTGAAGACGGCATCCTCGCGCGAAACATCTTCCGGCAGCGCGCCACGCGAAGCCGAGGTTGCGAGCGGGAATCGCGGCGTCAGCACCACAAAGCCCAGCGATTCCGGCCAGCGGAGCTTCACGGCAAACGCAGAGCGATCCGATAGTTGGCAGCTTACGGTCAAACCGCCAAGAAGAGCCGCGGCGACGTTATCAGGATGACCTTCGAGGGCACAGGCCGCGTTCAAAAGGCCCTGCGCGGGTAGCGGACCGGCGACCGCCTCATACAAGCGCAAGCCCGCGACGGTAGCGGCGGCACTGCTTCCCAACCCGCTGCGCATGGGGATCTCACTACGAACTTCCACACGAAGAGAAGGAAATCCGACGCCTCGCTGCCCAGCCACAAAGCGAAAGGCACGCTCGATATAATTCTCGCCGTCGATTTCACAATCGGGAAATTCGAAGCGCAATTCGTTCGTACCGCGCCCAACTGTTACCGAGAGCCGCAGATACAGTTGCACGGCTACGGCAAGCGTGTCGAAGCCTGGGCCGAGATTGGCAATCGAGCCAGGAACCAGAATCTCCAGCCCGGACGGCGGCAAATCCATATTTATCAATTATGTTCTGGGGGGTGGCTCTTCTTGGGATGAATGATGTAATCGGTGTCTTTCAGCGCGTGTCCGGTCAAGACTGCTACTACCTCCGCATCGGGATCGAGCTGACCCGAATCGGTAAGCTTGCGAATACCAGCAAGGGTGGTGGCGGAAGCGGGCTCACAGCCGATGCCGTCGCGCCCGATCATGGCTTTTGCCTCGCCAATCTCCTCGTCGCTGACATCCATCACGAAGCCATCCGTGAAAGTGACTCCGCGAAGCGCCTTTTTCCAGGACCGCGGATTGCCAATTCGGATGGCCGTGGCGACCGTTTCCGGTTGGGCGACGGCGGTAAGCTCGGTGGCGCCAGCTTCCCACATGCGCGCCAGCGGATTAGCGCCGCGCGCCTGCACAATAATCATGCGCGGCACCTTGTCGATCAAATCGAATTGCTTCAGCTCCATGAAGGCTTTGCCGAAAGCGGATGAGTTGCCGAGATTGCCGCCGGGCACGACCAGGTAATCCGGAACCTGCCAGTTCAACTGTTCGAACAACTCGAACATAGCCGTTTTCTGGCCTTCGATCCGAAACGGATTGATCGAATTCAGGAAATACAGGCTGGGATCGGCGCCGCCGAGGAGCGAGTTGAGCGCGTCATCGAAGCTTCCTTCGATTTGCACCAGTTCGGCCCCAAAATCGAGCGCCTGCGCGAGCTTGTTTTGGGATGCCTGTCCGGCCGGCAGATACACGCGCCCAATCAACCCGGCGCGCGCTGCATAGGCCGCGAGCGAGGCGGCCGTGTTTCCCGTAGAAGCGCAAGCGACCGCCGTGGCGCCGGTGAATTTAGCTTCCGTCATACCGGACGTCATACCGAGATCTTTAAACGATCCGGTAGGATTCCAGCCGAGATGTTTGAACCAAAGCCGCCGAAGCCCAACCCATTTGGCAGTCTTCTGGCCGCGCACAAGCGGCACGTTGCCTTCGGATAACGTGACAATGCCGTCACGGCCATAACCACCCGGAAGAAATTCGCGAAAGCGCCAAACGCCACTCGAATCGCGCGGATCATTCGATCCACGCCGCACCAGCCAGCGCCGCTTGAGCTCCGCGGCATCTGCAGACGGCGGCTGAATCGCTACCTCAAGCAGATTCCCGCACTTTGGACAGGCCAGGGCACGGTCATGAAGATCTAAGGTAACGCAGCCGCTGACACTGCACTCAAGATGCGTCATGTTCTCAAACGACGTTATCTTCGATGGCCTTCCACTCGTCCGCCTCGAGATCCACTCCGGCAGCCGCAACGTTCTCTTCCAAATGACGAACCGAAGATGTCCCGGGAATGGGTAGAATCACGGGCGACCGGTGCAGCAGCCAGGCAAGTGAAAGCTGCGAAACCGTCGCGCCGTGACGTTTGGCGGCGCCATCGAGCGGCCCGCCCGGAGCGGCCAGCTTGCCTGCGGCGACAGGGAACCAAGGAATGAATGCCAAATTGTGCTCCTGGCAGTATTCGAGCGCCTTTTCCGTGTTTTGACTGCGGTCGCTCAGATTGTACTTATTCTGGATGCTGACGATACGGGTGGTTTTGCCGGCGCGCTCGGTTTCTTCCCGTGTCACTTCCGAGAGGCCGATGTGCCGGATTTTGCCCGCCTTCTGTAAATCGCCGAGCGCCCCGAGCGACTCCTCGACCGGCACTTTAGGATCGATGCGATGAAGCTGATACAAATCGATGCGTTCGATTCTCAACCGCCGCAAGCTCATTTCCACGCATTGCCGCAGATATTCGGGACGGCCAACGGCGGCCCACTGGTTTGGGCCTTGCCGCGTGAGGCCGCCTTTTGTAGCAATTACCAAACCTTTCGGATAAGGATGCAGCGCCTCGGCAATCAGGCGCTCACTTACTTCAGGGCCGTAAGAATCGGCGGTGTCGATGAAGTTTACGCCCAACTCCACGGCCCGGCGAAGCACTCTGCGTGCCTCTTCGGGATTCTTCGGCTCGCCCCAGATTCCTTCGCCGGTAAGACGCATGGCGCCGAATCCCAAGCGATTTACATTAAGATCGCCGCCCAGCGCAAAGGCGCCGCTCGTTTTTGCATTTGCAATCGAAGTGCTCATAGCAAGGTGATTCTGAAGCGTGCCGGTTTGTTTCGGCTATCTCGCGGTCCGGTCATATAAAGCGTCCACGTCTCGCCGCAGTTTTGTCATGGAATCGTTATCGATGTAAACCATGTGACCGGCGTTAAAGTGGTCGCGAGTAACGTTCTTATGGGCATTGGCTGAGAGGCCCATGTGGTTGAAGGTATATTCGGCCGCGAAGTACGGGGTGGCGGCGTCATAAAGCCCTTCGGCGACGAATACTTGCAGAAACGGATTTTTCGCGAACGCATGACGCAGCGCTTCACTGGTATCGGCGAAACCGGACCAACCGCTAACACCATAATCCCAACGCCCGATGCCGCCTCCCAGAACGTAGTACATCTGGTCCGTCTGATAACCGAGCTCCTGCTTTACATAGTTGCCGAACACCGCCGTGTAGGGCGGGCGAATGGCTGCCTCACTTGGATCGTAATCAGGCGCTTGCGCAGTTTCGCTTTGATTGATTCCCGTAAAGCGGCCATCCAGGCGGCCCACGGTTTTCCCTTCCTCGCGCAGCAGCTCGGCATCGAAGTGAGAAAGATCGACGCGCAAATCACAGCGATCGATATATTGCTTGCTCAAGCCCGTGTAGCGCGCCAAATGATCGATTACTGATTGCCTTGTGGCGGCGGGTAGCGAATCGCCTTGCTGCAGCGCTTCCGTGTACCCCGTAGCAGCCCAAGTTTCGACCTCTTTCTGCAGCGCTTCGGGATCTTTCTCGAGTTCCGGCGCCAGTTTGTGATGATAAGCCGCGATCATGGCGTAGGTGGGCAAGTAGAGAACATAAGGAAGGTCGTTGCCTCGGGTGAAGGCTATGGTCTCGAAGTTAAGAACGGTGGAAATCAGTGTGATGCCGTTCAAGGCGATCCCGTGATCCACCAGGTAACCCGATAGGCCAGCGGCGCGCGTTGTGCCGTAGCTCTCGCCGGCGAGATAAAGCGGCGAAGTCCAACGCGAATTCTTTTGCAGGTAAAGGCGGATAAACTCGCCGAAAGCGGCGATGTCGCCATTTAGGCTCCAAAACTTCTTGCCGAGCTCCGGCGTCATGGCGCGGCTGTATCCCGTTCCGATGGCGTCGACAAAAACGAGGTCCGTTTTATCCAGAATCGTGTTCTGATTGTCCTCCCACTCGAACGGCGGAGGGGGCATGAAACCGTTCGGCTGCAGCTTTACTCGCTTTGGTCCGAAACAGCCCAAGTGGAGCCAGACGGTGGCTGCGCCAGGACCGCCATTGAAGGCAAAGGTGAGCGGCCGGCGCGCGCCTCCGTTATCGAGCGTATAGGCGACGTAAAACATCTGCGCCTCGATATGGCCCTGGTCGTTTTTGATTGGCATGCGTCCGGCAGTGGCCGTATACTGCAGCGTCGCGCCCCTGACCACGATCTTGTGGTGGGTAATAGAGGGCTTCTCGTCGACCGGCTCGGGGGTTTTCTCCGGCGGCTTCGATGACTCGGGTCCCGCCTCGGCCGTTTCCGCCGGCCGCGAGCGGTGCTGTTGCGCGCCTAGCAGAGCGGCTGAAAGAAGCACCGAAAGGAAAACTTTCCCGTATTGTTTCAATGGTCCTCGCACATTTCCGAAGCAACTCTTGCGGCATGAATATAGCACGGGCCGCGGTCGATCGCCTGCCGCTACCATGGAAGAAGAACTTGGCTGTGATATTTTGTTCGCCAAGGGCAGTGCAGGCCGAAGTCGATCCATTGAGACGCGCTCTGCACTGAAAATTTCAATGCGACCATTTCAGCTTGCTCTCGTTTCCGTAGCCTTGGGTGTCATGTTTGCCAACACTGGTGATTCCTCCTCCGCAAAGACAAGCCCCGCCGGTATTTTGCTGGTGGCGAATAAGGGAGCCCATTCGCTGGGCATTATCAATCCCAGCTCGGGCCAGCAGGTGGCCGAGGTGCCGGAAGAGGGCATTACCGGGCATGAAGTAGCTGCCTCGGCGGACGGCAAGACGGCTTATGTGCCGATTTATGGCAACTCCGGCGTAGGGAAACCAGGCACCGATGGCCACAACATGGTGGTAATCGATATCGCCTCGCGCAAACTCGTCGGCAATGTGGACTTCGGACACGCGGTCAGGCCGCATTGTCCAGTTTTCGATCGCAAGGATGGCGTCCTCTATGTCACAACTGAGCTGGACCAAACCATCAGCATCATCGACCCGAACACGCTGAAGATCATCGGCACGGTGCCGACCGGACAACCGGAATCTCACATGCTTGCCATTACCAAGAACGGACGCCGCGGCTACACGGCAAATGTCGGGCCGGGAACGGTTTCGGTTCTCGATCTGAAAGCGAAAAAGGTGATTACGGTCATTCCCATCTCGAAAGAGACGCAGCGGATTTCGCTTTCGGCCGACGATAGAATGGCATTTACCAGCGATCAAACCAAGCCGCAGCTTGCGGTGATCGACACGGCGACCAACAAGGTGAAAACCTGGGTGGCGTTGCCGGGCCTGGGCTACGGAACCGCTGCCACGCGCGATGGCCGCTGGCTATTGGTCGCCGTGCCTCACGAGCATAAAGTCGCGGTTGTGGATCTCAAGACGATGAAGGTGGCTCACAATATCGATGTGCCGGCGTCACCGCAGGAAGTGCTGGTGCGTCCAGACGGGAAAATAGCATACGTCTCCTGCGATTCAAGCCATCAAGTGGCGGCCATCAGCATTCCCGATTGGACGGTCAACCTGATCGATGCCGGCAAAGGCACCGACGGCTTGGCCTGGTCCACTGAGTAATGGCCGGCAGACGGATCGCGATCGTTTTCTTCGCCGCCGCCCTGGTTGCCGGTTCGCAGACTCCTCCCGCCGCGCCGCCCAATAACAGACCCAGCGCGACTCCGCCAAGCAGAATGCAGCGCGGGCGTGATTTCCTGGGTTTGGCGCCTCCCGCCGACGCCGAGGCGGCGGCTAGCGGCCAGAAGTTGTTCGCACAGAGCTGCGGTTTTTGTCATGGACCAAACGCCACCGGCGCCGAAGGGCCCGATCTGCTGCGCTCGAGCGTGGTGCTGCATGACGAGAAGGGCGAGTTGATCGGCCAGGTTGTGCTCAAGGGCCGCCCCGACAAGGGGATGCCCGCTTTTGCCACTATGAGCCCAGAACAGATCTACCAGATTGCCGAATTCCTACATTCGCGCGTGGAGGCGGCGGCCAACCGTTTCGGCTACAAGATGCAGAACGTGGTCACGGGTGATGCAAAAGCGGGCGAGGCCTATTTCAACGGCCCAGGGCAATGCAGCCAATGCCATTCGGCGTCCGGGGATCTGGCTCATATTGCCAGTAAGTTCGACGCGGCGGCATTGCAAGCACAGTTTCTCTATCCGGACCGGCCGGAACCAAAACGTGACGTCACGGTGACGCTTCCTTCGGGCCAGACCGTCTCGGGGACGCTGAGGCACGTCGACGATTTCGAAATCTCGTTGTACGATTCAGCGGGCGATTATCATTCATGGCCGCGAGCCGGAGTGAAGATCGCTATCAAGGATCCACTTGCGGCGCACCGCGAATTGTTAGCAAAATATTCCGACGCGGACATGCATAATCTTCTCGCGTATTTGGTTACCCTCAAATGAAAATGAGAAGTCTCGCGCTGCTTTGCCTTTCCGTCGCGGCAAGCGCCCAGATACTCGATCCGGCGAAACTGCTGAAGCCCCCGACGGATACCTGGCCGAGTTACAACGGCGATTACTCTGGCCGCCGCTATAGTCCGCTCACCCAGATTGACGCCTCGAACATCGGCTCTTTAACGATGGCCTGGATGTATAGAAGCGATGTCGGCCCAATGCGCGCCGGCATGGCTCCGGCGCCCATCAAGTCGACGCCGCTCGAGGTAAATGGCATTCTGTACTTCACGCTTCCCGATAACGTTTGGGCCGTGGATGCGCGTACCGGCGACCAGCTCTGGCATTACAGTTGGGTGGACCACGGCGGCCATCTGCTTGGCAACCGGGGCGTCGGCATGTACGGCAATTGGCTCTACTTCCTTTCGCCGGACGGCTGGTTCATTTCACTGAACGCAAAAGACGGGAAGGAGCGCTGGAAAGTTCGCGTCGCCGATTCGAAGATGCAATACTTCACGACGATGGCGACGATGGTGGTGGGCAACCACATCATCGTCGGGGTCGGCGGGGATGCGATGGATGTGCCCGGCTATCTCGAAGCGCGCGACCCCGAAACGGGCGCGCTGCAATGGCGCTGGAACACCGAACCTCGACCGGGCGAGCCTGGCGCCGACACGTGGCCTAATGCAGGCGCCATGGAGCATGGCGGCGGCATGACATGGATGCCCGGCACCTATGACCCGGAGTTGAATTTGCTTTACTGGGGCACTGGAAATCCTAACCCCGTTTATGCCGGGCAGGGACGCAAAGGCGCCGATCTTTGGACCTGTTCGATCGTGGCGTTGAATCCCGACACCGGCAAATTAGCCTGGTACTTTCAAGCCTCGCCGCATGATACGCACGATTGGGACAATGTCGAGACGCCTGTTTTATTCGACGGCGAGTTCAACGGCCAGCCACGTAAGATGCTCGCGCAGGCCGCGCGCAACGGCTATTTCTTCGTGCTCGACCGTACCAATGGAAAAAACCTGGTGAGTGAGCCTTTTGGCGGCGCCAACTGGTCGGCCGGCCTCGACAGCAAGGGCCAGCCCATTCCCAATACCGGAAAAGAACCGAAGACGGATGGCGTTCTGCTGAATACGCCCGCGGGCGGCGGTACCAATTGGTTCCCGCCTAGCTTCGATCCGCTGAGCGGTCTGTTTTATGTCAATGCCGTCAGGGGTTACAGTCTCGCTTATCTTACCGACACCGACGCGAAGCCGGAAGGGTACGGCGGCAGCGGGCGCACTTTGCTGTCTCACGCGGTGCTGGAAGCGCTGGACTACCGGACGGGAAAGATCCGCTGGAGCCACGATTTTCCGGGCAAAGGGACTGCGGGTTCGGGACTATTGAGTACCGCCGGCAAACTGCTCTTCAGCGGCGATCCTTCAGGTAACCTGATTGCCTGGGACCCGGGAACGGGCCGTATCCTTTGGCACTTTCATTTGCCCGCGCCTGTGAGTAACGGACCGATGACGTACGAGCTCGATGGCCGCCAGTACTTGGTGGCAGGTGCCGGCGACACGCTCTACGCTTTCACGCTGCTCCGCTGACGTCGTCTAATAGCCGATGTGGTGGAGAGTCTCGACCGCACCCGCCGCCACAAGGCAGTAGACGCCGAAGAGATACCAGCGACCCCCTTCGAGCCAACGGCCGAGCCACTGTAAAGCGAGGAGGCCGGCAACGAAGGCAAGCAGCGCGCCAATCAGGCTGAGAAATGCGGTCGAAGCCAAGCTGGCTGATCCGCTGAATTGCTCCGCGCGAATGAGTCGAAGCGCTTCACGGGCAACAACGGCTGGTGTCAACACAACCGCCAGAGCGAAGCTGAAACTCTCCACGCGAAGTTTGGCCGCGCCTGCCAGCATGCCGGCGGAGATGGTCGCGCCCGAACGCGAAAAGCCGCGGAAGGGCAGGCAAAGGCCTTGCACGGCTCCGATGAGCGCAGCTTGCCGCGCGTTCAAGTCATTCGTCCCCGCCATACTTCCCGCCGGATTCCGCTTCTCGAAAATACCCGCGGACAGAATCAGAAGTCCCGCGATCGCGAGAGCAGGCGCGATAAGCTCCAGGTGGCTGAAAAGGTCCTCAATCTCGGCGTTCGGCGCGCCGCGAAAGACGGTCTCCTTCATGAATTTTATGGTGGTTTCGCCAATGATTCCCGTGAGTATGGTTGCGAGAATTACGAGCCCCGCAAATTTTTTGAACGCCGCGGGACTCTCGAAATAGGTACTCCGCCAGCGGCGCCAGAAGTAGACGATCACGGCACACATCGTACCGGTGTGCAGCATGACCAGGAGCAATGTCATGGGCGGCGAAGAGGGATCGAGACCCATCAGTTTCTCGGCGATGACCACGTGAGCGGAGCTCGAAACCGGCAACAGTTCGGCCAGCCCCTGCACGATGGCAAGAATAATGACATTTAGCAGCGACATCCATCAATCTTTCGATCCGTCGGCATAGCGCTCAAAAATCGCGGGCAGGTTTTGTGAAAATGCGGAGCGCGCGAGCACCGTATCGCAACCTTTTTCCTGGGCGGCCTGCCTTAAATCCACCTGGACGTGCGAGACGTAACCCACCAGGGCAATATCCTTCGTCTGCTCATCGTTTTTCAGCTTGCCGATCAATTCCAGTGGTTCGGCGGCGGCGTAATTCAGATCGAGAATGAGCGCCGCTGCGCCCTGCCCGGCCCGGACGAGCGCGTCTTGCTGCGTTGTCACAAAAACGGCCTCCAGACCGGCCCGTTTTGCGGCTTCCTGAATTTTTACCGTGAACATCAAATCGTTCAACAGCGCGATTACCTTCTTCGGGGTTGTCATGCAAAATTCATTCGAACAAGTACAAACCCCAATCTTACTTTGTATGGCTACTTTCGTTTGGCTTTATCATCAAAGAGGTTATGAGCGTCGTCGTCCAACCACTACCTGAAGTCAATCCTCTCCAGGATTCCTTGCGTTTTGCCAGGCGTGTGCCGCCCTGCGCGATCGTTATTTTCGGAGCGAGTGGCGATTTGTCGAAAAGAAAACTCCTGCCGTCGCTCTACCGTTTATTTTACGAGCGCCGCATCTCGCCGAATTTCGCCGTCGTCGGCAGCTCCCGAACCGACATGTCCGACGACCAGTTCCGTTCCAAGATGAAGGAGTCCGTCGCGAATTTCCTCGAGGACGCCCCCTTCGATGAGGACATCTGGAGATCCTTCGCGCAGTGCCTCTTCTATGTCCCTGGAGACCTGAACAACCCGTCATCCTACGACGATATTCGCGCCAAGCTCGACGAAATCGAAAAATCGCACCAGACCGCGGGTAACGTTCTCTTTTACCTCTCGACCCAGCCCAGTCACTATGCGGAGGCCATTCTGGAGCTCGGCGCGCACGGACTGAATCGGGGCAACGGCTGGCGCCGGGTGATCATCGAGAAACCGTTCGGTCACGACCTCTCGAGCGCCCGCAAGCTCAACGAAGAGATCCACAAAGTTCTCGACGAATCGGAAGTCTACCGCATCGATCACTATCTCGGCAAAGAAACCGTTCAGAACATTTTGGCATTCCGCTTCGGTAACGGAATTTTCGAGCCGCTGTGGAACCGGCGATATGTCGATCATGTGCAAATTACCGCGGCCGAATCGATCGGCGTCGAGGGCCGAGGCGGCTATTACCAAGAAGCCGGCGCGCTGCGTGACATGATCCAGAACCACCTGAGCCAGGTGATGGCCACGGTGGCGATGGAGCCGCCCACGGTATTCGATGCCACCAACGTTCGCGACGAGCGCGCCAAATTGTTGCGCGCCGTGCGCGTGGTGAAGCCCGATAATGTGGCCAAGTACGCTGTTGCCGGACAATATGGCCCTGCGAACGTTGGCGGCCAGGATTTGCCGGGCTTCCGGCAGGAGCCGAGCGTAGATCCGAAAGCACAAACCGATACTTACGCCGCAGTGACATTTTTTATCGACAATTGGCGCTGGGCCGGCGTCCCGTTCTATATCCGGACCGGCAAGCGGTTGCCCAAGCGTGTGACTGACATTGCCATTCAGTTCCAAGCCCCGCCGCTGGGCTTGTTCGCGCAGGAGACAAAGGGCGGCCTGAAAGAGGTTCGTCCAAACCTGCTGGTGCTGCGTATTCAGCCCGAAGAGGGAATCTCGCTGCGCTTTCTTTCGAAAAGTCCGGGGAGCGGCATGCGCGTGCGGCCCGTTTCCATGGATTTCAATTACGGCTCGAGCTTTGGCGAGCGCACCCCGACTGCCTACGAAACCCTGCTCGTCGATGCCATGGCCGGAGACCCGACCTTATACACGCGTCAGGATATGGTGGAGGCCAGTTGGCAAATCGTTCAGCCCATCCTGGATGTTTGGGCCAATACCAAATTCGATTTTCCTAACTACGCGGCCGGAACCTGGGGGCCCAAAGCCTCCGATGAAATGCTTGCCCGCCAGGGCCACGTATGGAGGGTGCCATGAGTAGCGCCATTATTTTTCCCGCACAACCGGAAAATATTCTGAAAGGCCTTGGGAAGCTGTGGACTTCCTACGGGCACGAAGAGAAACAGCAGGGCAAGCCCACCGTTTTGCGTGCTTGCGCCATGACGTTGATCGTCGCCACCGATGAGCCGGACGGCGGATTCATCGCCTCGCAGACCATCTCAGAGCTGATGCACGAGCATCCCGCCCGCGGAATCGTGCTGGCCGTCTCACCCGATGCCGAAAAGAGCCTCGAAGCGCGAGTGCTCGCGCAATGTTGGAAGCCATTTGGAAAAGCGCAGCAGATTTGCTGTGAGCAAATCGAGATAATGGCTCGTCCGGAGAGCTGGCCCAATGTCGGTCCTACACTCATTGGCTTGACCGCGGCCGATCTACCGGTGATCTTTTGGTGCCGCCATGGGCACGCCCTAAGTAAGGCGGCGACTGCTGACCAGAAAGCCGGACTTGAAGCCTTGGTTAACCTTGCCACCAAAGTGATTGTCGATACCAGCGGCATGTCGCCCGGCGGTGCGATCGAATTGCTCGCGCGTTGGCAGGCGCAAAATCGCGTGGTGGCAGATCTGGAATGGACCCGCTTGACCGCCTGGCGGGAGCCATTAGCTCACATGTTCGATAATGTGTCCGGCGCAAACAGCTTCGCGAATGTTCACACGATCGAAATCGAGCATGCGGGAAACACACCGCCCGTAGCGGCGCTTTACCTGGCCGGCTGGCTCTCAGCCCCCTACCGGGCGAACGTCTCGTTTCGACCTGTGGAGAGATCCGCGCCCGGCATTCATAGTATTAATCTGCATCTGCATTCCGGAATGATCACTTTCGAGCGTAACGATGACGGTTCGTTCACTCTACGTTGCCCTAATGGCCGCGAGCGCAAGTACAGTCTGAGCGAACCGTCCATTACGGCATTAATGACCGAGGAACTGACGCTAACCGGCGCTGATCCAGCTTTCAACGCCGCCTTCGCCCGCGCGGAGGAATTGGTTACGCTATGACCGCGACGTATTCTGCTCATCTGCAAATCGCCCCCACTCCGCTGGAGGCCGCCGATCAATGCGCCGCGTTCATTCTTAAAGCTCTTGCGGAAACGTTGCAATCGGCGCCGCGGGCGTCCCTCGCTATTTCGGGCGGCAGCACGCCCAAGCTTCTTTTTGCGGCCATGGCGAAGGCCTCTTTCGACTGGTCGAACGTGCATTTCTTCTGGGTCGATGAGCGCTGTGTCCCGCCCACCGATTCCCAGAGCAACTTCAAATTGGCGGACGATCATCTTCTGACCCCCGCAAAAGTTCCGCCGCAAAATGTCCATCGGATCTACGGCGAGATGCCGCCCGAAGAAGGCGCCGCCCGCTATGTCCTCGACATCAAGCGATTCTTTTCATTGAGCGAGGGCGCGCTCCCGGTTTTCGACGTGCTGCATCGGGGCATGGGTCCGGATGCGCACACCGCTAGCCTTTTCCCAGGCACTCCGCTCGTCGATAACCGCACCGGTATTGCCGCTCATGTCTGGGTGGAAAAGATGAAGATGGATCGCGTAACGCTTCTGCCGGGTGTTTTGCTCGCCGCCCGGCGTACGGTCTTGCAGGTATCGGGCAGCGAGAAAGCCGATGCGCTCCGCCATGTTCTCGATGACGCTGAAGATCTCCACAGTTATCCCTGCCAGATCGCCAGCCGGGACGAGAAGGCAACTTGGTTTCTCGATCAAGCCGCTGCCGTAAAGCTCTAGTGCGCCTTGGGCCATTCGTCCTGTTTTTTGCCGTCTGTGCGCTTAGCCAGTCCTCAGGTCCGCCGCCGGCTTTCAACCGCCTGATCTTCACCGGCGATGTGATGCTCTCCCGCGCTGTCCGCCGCGCCATCTTGGCCGCGCACGATCCGGCGCTTCCCTTTCGGAAGATGGCGCCCATGCTCGCTGCTTCCGACATTGCATTTGTCAATTTGGAGTCTCCGTTTTCCGACCATGGCCCCTATCACGAAGATGGCCTGGTGTTTCACGCCGCGCCCGCGACAATAGCAGGCTTGCAGTTGGCCCGGATCGCGATCGCCTCCACTGCCAATAATCATGCGCGCGATTGTGGACCGCACGGCGTCGAGTTCACCGTTGCTTGGCTGCGTTCGCACGGCATTGAACCCCTGGGAAGTAGTGACTCCGAAGCCGCCACCCATCAGGGCATTATCCTCACCCGCCACGGCATCCGTTTCGGTTTTCTCGGCTATACCTTCGATCAGAACAATGGCAATTGGAAGGACACCGACAAGCGAATCGCGCTAGCGGATCCAAAGGCCGTCTGCCGCGATGTCGCCGAGCTTCGCCAGCGCGCCGATGTAGTCATCGTGTCCATGCACCATGGCATCGAATACATGCCTAAGCCTTCCGCCGCTCAAATCGCCTTCGCGCACGCCGCGATCGATGCGGGCGCCAGCCTGGTCATTGGCCATCATCCGCATGTGGTCCAGCGCAGCGAGAGCTATCGCGGGGGCCTTATTTTCTATTCACTCGGCAACTTCATCTTCGATCAATACCAGCGCGTCGCCACACAGCATGGCGAAATCGTCCAGATTTCTTTCCTGGGACGCAGCATTCTCGCTACGCACGTAATGCTGGTCAGGATTACGCCAACCGGTCCGGAGTTGGAATAGCCTGCCGGCCGGCGCGCCCGCGAACTGCATACAAGCTTTCGTCGTTGCCTTCACTCGTGCTTCTGTCCCGCAGGCGGCTGAAGCGAGCCAACGCCCAGGCATAGAGTTGCTGATCTTCCCGAATCGAACTGAGAAGTAAAGATCCCACCTCATCGTCCTCGCGGATCCACGTCAGATCGTCGCGCCCTTCATAGCTGGTATTCTCTACCGTTACCGCACCCGGCGGGAAGTCCAACTGACGTTGCTGCGCCAGCAACTGTAGCACGCCAACGCTTCGTTCCAACTGTTCGCTGATACCAACGAAAAAGAATTCCTTCAAAACCCGTTTGGCAAATTCCAGGCGATGCTTACGATAGAACGACTCCGGTTTCGCGTCGCCGTAGCGCGCCCGAAAGGGAAAACGGGCAAAGAAATTTGTGGTGTAGTTTTCTCGGAAGTTTACGTGTTGCTTGCGAGTCAGTATCCAATGGGCAGCTTGCCGGATTGACAGCGAGGGAAGATCCGGCGGTAGGCAGCTCAGCAAATTCTCTTCGTTAATCGAGTGAAAGACCTTTCGTGTATACGTGACATAGGAAATGAACTGCTCGACGGGATTACGAAGGAAAGTGATATAGAGCATGTCGCGCTCCGCGATGGAGCGCGGAAAGCTACGCACGAAATGGGAGCTGAATCCCCGCATGCTAGGCTCGGAAATGCAGGCCGCCAACTCGGCTTCGGAGTAAACGAAAAACGTGTCGTTTACGTACAGGTGGGCATGCGCCGAACCGAAATAGTTCCCCAACAGCTTCCGAATCGAGCTGCCGGCGCACTTGGGCACGTGGATGTGGGCAATTACCGGGCTTCGGAAGGGCCGGCGGTCCCGCCGGAAAAATCGGATCAAGACGGGCTCCGCACGAAGCCGGAACTCTGCGATGGAAAGCTTGGCAACGGTCGCCTATGACGCTTGGGAAGCCAATCCGATTCCTCGAGTTTCGCCGTCAAGGTCATGAGACATTCTTCGGGACTTTGATTTTCCGTGTTCAGATACAAATCGGGGACAAGCGGCGCCTCGTACGGATCGGAGATGCCGGAAAAATGAGGAATCTCTCCGGCGATCGCCCGGTTGTATAGTCCCTTGACGTCGCGCTGAATCAATATTTCCAGACGGCAATCGACGTGCACTTCGAGAAATCGGTGATTGTTTTGCCGTGCCTCTAGCCGGGCGTGCCGGTAAGGCGAGATGGCTGCCACCACTGCGATCACCCGGTGGCGATTCAAGAGCTTGGCAACAAAGCCAATGCGGCGGACGTTTTCGTCGCGATCGCTTTTCTCAAAGCCGAGATCGCGGCAGAGGTCCTTCCTCAGCTCGTCGCCGTCGAGCAATTCGTAGTCCAGATCCAGACGGCGAAGCTGCCCCGCGAGACCACAGGCGAGCGTAGACTTCCCCGCGCCCGAGAGTCCGGTGAACCAAACGGTGCATCCATGGCTTTCTTCGAGCGCCTCAACATGGCCATTGGAACTGCTCATGCTTCTAAAGAACGGCGCGTAAAGCAAAATGGTAACAGAAATTACAACAATTTCTCGATACCTGCCAGTTTTACAGAGAATAGTCAGTCGCTAGCAAGAAAACAGACAAATTTAGCGGATAAAGCCGTCATTCACGCCACGTGCGGGATTTTTCATCCCTATATCCCTTTAGCGGCTGCCGCGCCCCCATTTCCCGCCACCTCGACTCCCGCCAACTCTTCCAAAACGCGAATGGAGCCGCAGATATCATCGTCTCCATAACCTTTCGCTATGGCGGTGCGCAAAAGCTGCTGCGAAAGAGCGGTGAGCGGTAGGGGCACATTCAACTCGGCGCCAAAATCGACCATAAGAGCCATATCCTTTTCAAGCCACTTCACCGAAAACGTCGTGGAAAAATCCCGCCGAAACACCGCCGGCGCTTTGGCCGAAATAAAGCCCGACCGGGCCGCGCTGTTGTTCAGAATGTCAAGCATGAGTTCTGGATCGACACCCGCTTTGGTGCTGAGCACCATTCCTTCGTTGAATGCCTGTAGAAGATTGCCAAGAATCAGGTTTTGCGTCAGCTTGGCGCGCAGTCCCATGCCATGGTCCCCGCAATAGTAGAGAGATTTGCCCATGGCTTCGAAGTACGGCCGGACACGATCGAATACCGGACGATGGCCCCCGACCATAAATGTCAATGTGCCGCCTTCCGCTCCCGCCTTCGAGCCGGTGCAAGGCGCCCCAAGAAAATCGACTCGGTTTTGCTCTAAAGCTGCCGCGAACTGAACGCTCTCGCTGGGAGAGACGGTGCTGCAGTCGACAATCACCGAACCTGGCTGTG
>DASYAX010000113.1:0-56442 GCA_036501045.1 Bryobacteraceae bacterium | reverse complement strand
CCGTTCGTGAACGGTCAAGGACGCGCCTCCAACCTGGAAAGCTTGCGAGTAGCGTTCTTCGGCCATATTCCATTATCGCCCCAAGCAGGAAATCCATCGTTACGGGCGCATTTGAGTCAGCCAATGGCTAACGGCAAGGATTGGGGTGGTAGTGATTCCGGCGCGCCTTCGCCGATTTGCTGACGCCAGAGGGCGTAATAGAGACCCGTTTGCGCGATGAGCGTCGCATGGGTGCCTTCTTCGACGATTCGGCCGCGCTCCAGAACGTAAATTCTCTCAGAATGCATTACGGTCGAGAGGCGGTGGGCGATCAGAATGGTCATCACGTCGCTGCGTTCGCCTACGTCGCGAATGGTTCGGGTGATTTCTTCTTCGGTGATCGAGTCGAGCGAGGAGGTGGCCTCGTCGAAGACCAGCAGACGCGGCTTTCGGAGCAAGGCGCGGGCGATGGAGAGGCGCTGCTTTTCGCCACCGGATACTTTGACGCCGCCTTCACCGATTAGTGTGTCGAGACCCTTGTGGGCGCGGGCCAACAATGAATCGGCCGCGGCCCGGTGTAGTACGTCGAGGCATTCGGCATCGCTTGCGCCGGGGCGGACAAAGAGCAGGTTTTCGCGGATGGTTCCGGAGAAAAGCTGGGTGTCCTGCGTCACGAAACCGATTTGCGAACGCAGATCTTCTGGATCGATTTCGGCGGCGTCTATGCCGTTGTAGCGAATCACGCCGCTTTGCGGCGGATAGAGGCCGACCAGCAGCTTGACCAAGGTGGTTTTGCCGGCTCCCGACGGTCCGACGAAAGCTACCGTTTCGCCGCGCGACAGCTTGAACGTCACGTGGTTGACGGCGGGGCGCGTGGCGGTGCGGTGCTCGAAGGATACGGCTTCGAATTCAAGCGACCCGAGATGACCGAGCGGCAACGCGTTGGCAGGTTTCGGCTCGGGCGGAATCTGGAGGATTTCCTGCAAGGTATTCAAAGAGGCTTCCGTTTCGCGGTAAATGTTGATGATATTACCGAGTTCTTGTAGCGGGCCGAAGATGAAAAACGAGTAGATGAATAGCGAGAAAAATTGTCCGACGGTGATGCGCTGCGTGAAGATCAGGTAAAGCATCATGAACAAGATGCTGGTGCGCAGAAGATTCACTGCAGTGCCTTGCAGAAAGCTGAGGCTGCGCAGATAGCGGACTTTTTTGAGCTCGAGGACGAGAATCTTGTCGGTGGTGGAATTTAGACGATTGACTTCCTGGCGCGCCAATCCCAGGGTCTTTACCAACTCGATGTTGCGAAGCGACTCGGTGGTGGAGCCGGCAAGAGCGGCCGTCTCCGCGACGATGGTCTTTTGAATTACCTTGATCTTGCGACTGAGGACGGAACTGATGCCACCCAGCAGAGGGACCGTTAAGAGAAATACCGGCGCGATGACCCAATCTACACGCAAGGCGTAGATGGTGACAAAGACGACGCCTACCGTTGCGGTGAACAGGATATTCACGAAGGCGCTGATAAAACGCTCGACATCGTTGCGGACCTTCTGCAGCTTGCCGAGCGTTTCTCCGCTGCGCTGATCTTCAAATACGGCATATGGGAGGGAGAGCGAACGCTCGACTCCATCGGCATAGAGTTCGGCGCCGGTTCGCTGAGTGACTACATTCACATAGTAGTCTTGAAAATTTTTCGCAACGCGTGAAATAAACGCGACACCGACTGCCGCGCCGAGCAGCAAACTGACGCCACGTATGAATTGGCCGGTGGTGTATTGGTGAAATTTGGTGGCGTACTGGTCGATGATGTGGCGAAAGATCAGCGGATCGAGCAAAGAAAAGATCTGATTGACAGCAGCGAGCAATAGGGCTAGAAAGACCAGCCGTGAATGCTTCTTCAAGTAACTGAGGAGTAGCTCCATAGCTCAGGGATGACGGCAGAACAGGCTGTTGGATGCGGGGGCCTCATGAAAAGACCCTATTTAGATAGTGTAAGCGGGGTTCGCTTTTACAAAATCTTTACAACCCCAGAACAAAAGCAGGCCCGCGCGTAGCACACACTGATGACGCAGGCCTACGACTCTTTGCCCTGCAAACGATGTTTTTCTGGAAAGGAATTACCGGCATGTTCAAGACGCTTTTAGCCGCCACCACTGTGTTCGTGATTGGCACAACAGGCGCGCTCGCAGACACCGACAATTACGTACAAACGAATCTTTCGTCCGATCTTCCGGGCGTGGCGGCACACCAAGATCCTAATCTTGTGAACCCGTGGGGGCTGGTTGCCAGTGCGACAAGCCCGTTCTGGGCCAGCGATAACGGGACTGGCCTATCCACCCTTTACAACGGCACCGGGACGGCACAGGCGCTGGTGGTCACCGTTCCCACCGGGGCGCCTACGGGCATCGTGTTTAATTCGACGGCGAGTTTTGCGGGCTCGCATTTCATTTTTGATACGGAGAATGGAACGCTGGCAGCGTGGACATCGGGAACAAGCGCGATGGTCGAGGCGACATCGCCAACCGGATCGGTGTACAAGGGACTCGCGATCGGAGCCGGGGCGTCGGGGAATTTGTTGTATGCGGCGAACTTCGGACTTGGCAGCGTGGACGTGTTCGATGCCAATTTCCATCCAACCACGGTTGCGGGCGGATTTCACGATGCGAGCATTCCGGCCGGTTATGCGCCGTTCAACATTCAAGCCATCGGCGGCGACCTTTACGTGACGTATGCCCTACAGGACGCCGCGAAACACGATGACGTCGCCGGCATGGGCCACGGCTATGTCGATGAATTCGATATGAACGGGAATTTGATCCGGCGATTCACGGGTCAAGGCGCGCTGAATTCTCCCTGGGGATTGGCGCTGGCGCCCTCGCAATTTGGAGCGCTCGCGGGAGATCTGCTGATTGGTAATTTTGGCGATGGAACGATTAACGCCTACGATCCTGTCAGCGGGAACTTTTTGACAACTCTGGACGGTACTAGTGGAAATCCTCTCGTCATCGCGGGACTTTGGGGATTGAGATTCGGCAACGGGGCTCCGGGTCAGGATGCGAACACGCTGTATTTCACCGCAGGCATACCGGGGCCGGATGCTATCGAAGATCACGGACTATTCGGATCGCTGGCCGTGCCGACACCCGAGCCGCAAGCGACGTTCTTAGTGGGAATGGGGCTGGGAATGTTTCTGTTCGGGGCAACCCGCCGGCGCTCGAAGGGCAGCCTGTGAGTTCCGGGCCGGCGGAAGGCAGCCGGTCCGGTTTGGCTTTTCGGGCAGGGGAAGTCCAGGGGTCGTTTCCCCGGCCCGAGAGCCGATAGAATGGCGAATACCATGCAACGAATCCTCGTCATTGACGATGATGAGAATTTGCGGGATACGATCGGGGTTTTGCTGGAGCGGGAGAATTTTGTTCCGATTCTCGCGGCGGACGGTAAGAGTGGGTTCGAAAAAGCGGTCACGCTCCGGCCGGAGCTGCTGCTGGTCGATTTGAGGCTGCCCGGCATGAGTGGGGTTGAAGTTTGCAAGCAGCTTCGCGCCGATAAAATACAAACGCCGATTATTGTGTTGAGCGCGGTGGGCGAGGAGATCGACAAGGTTCTGCTACTCGAGATCGGCGCCGACGATTACATCGTGAAGCCCTTTGGGATGCGGGAGTTGTTGGCGCGCATCCGGGCGCTGCTACGGCGCACGAATCCGGAAACCAAGGTGCTTCGATTTGGGGACACGGAAGTGGATGTAGACCGACGCGCGATCACGTGCCGCGGCCGTGACGTGAAGCTCACGCCGGCTGAATATAACTTGCTGCTGTTTTTCCTACACAATGCGGATCGCGCGCTTACCCGCGACGTGATTCTCAATTCGGTGTGGGGCTACGAATCGTATCCCAATAGCCGGACCGTCGACGCGCATGTCGTGCGGCTGCGCCAGAAGCTCGAGCCGGATGCCAACGCTCCGCGCCACTTCCTGACGGTGCATGGGGTGGGCTATCGCTTTTTGCGATAACTATGCTCGCATGGATCAAGTCGTTCTCATTGTCGAAGACCACGACGACGTTGCGGCCCTGGAGATTGCGCTCGCGTCGCTAGACCACATCGGCGTCTTGATTCTTTCGAACGGACTGGATGCGCTGAAAGTGCTGCGCGCCGGTTCGCTGCCGCTGGCAGCCGTGATTACGGACCTGCACTTGCCGCTGGTAGATGGCTTCGAACTGGTCGCTGCGATCCGTTCTCATCAGAGGTATGCCAAGTTGCCGGTGGTGGTGGTCAGCGGCGATAATCACCCCGAAGTTTCCAGCCGGGTTTTTCAATTGGGGGCGGATGCATTTTTCGCTAAACCCTATTCTCCCGTTGAGATACGCCAAACTGTAAAGGGTCTTCTTCATGTACCGTAAACTCCCGCTCGCACTCTCACTTTTGGCCTTAAGGCTCTATTCTCAGGAAAAGACGGATCCGCAAGCGGTAATGAGCCAGATCCTCGAGCGGCTGGATACGCTCGAGAAGGACAATCGAGAACTCGTCCAGGAAGTGCGGACACTGCGCGAGGAACTGAACGCTTCGCGCGCGCCGGCACCCGTGGCAGCGCTGGCCGACCGGGTGGCGGTAGAGGAAAATCGCACCGCGGAGCAGGCACAGACGAAGGTCGAGGCGGCCAACAAATTCCCCATTCAGTTGAACGGAACGCTCCTCTTTAACGCCTTCGTGAACAGCGCGAATGACGGAAAGGAAAGCGCGAGCGACTACGGACTGCTGGCCGGACCGAACCGGTCGGGCGCGACAGTGCGCCAGACGCTGCTGGGTTTAACGTTCCAGGGACCGGCGTTGCCGGGCAGCGGGCGCGTGAACGGTTCTTTGACGATGGATTTTTGGGCGGGATCCGCCGATCCCGGATCGAACTGGCTGCGGCTTCGACGAGCGGATGTCTCGCTCGATTGGGCCAATCGCAGTTTCACCGTCGGTCAGGATAAGCCCCTGATCTCGCCGTATCAGCCCGATTCTCTTGCCGAAGTCGGCGTTCCTCCGTTGGCCGGATCGGGCAATCTTTGGCTGTGGCTACCGCAGGCTCGCTACGAGGAGCGGCTGCATTTCGGAACGAGTTCGGGGTTGACCGCGCAAGTGGCGCTTCTCCAGACCGAAGAGGATTATTCGACGCTTCCCAACGCCTATGTTGGCTCGTTCGACAAGGCTCGACCTGCATTGGAGGGGCGGCTGGCATTTTGGCACAAGTTCGACGACAGCAGAAGAATTGAGGTGGCGCCCGGCTTTCATGTGAGCACCACGCATGTCGACGGCCGCTCGGTAAATTCGCACATTGCGTCGCTTGATTGGTCGTTTACTCCAAGCTCGCACTTCGAGTGGAAAGGAACTGTTTACCGAGGACAGAATGTGGCGGGACTGGGCGCGCTCGGCAACGGATTTGGGATTAGCCGCAGTGGCTATATCAAACCAATTGAAAGCTCGGGCGGGTGGACACAATTTGCGGTGCCGATTACCAGTCGCCTGACATGGAATCTATTCGGCGGATTCGAGACAGATGGAGCAGCCTATCTAGGCAGTACAAGTCTTGTACATGAATTCACTTACGCGTCAAATATCATGTATCACATTGGCCCAAATGTGGTGATCAGCGCGGAAGGTTTGCAACTCCGCACGCGATCCGTTTCCGGAGACAGCGAGATTCACAATCACTATGACGTGGCACTGGGCTATCTGTTTTAGATCGCTGACGGTGCTGACTGCGTGTTCAGCGCAGTTGATCGCCGGCGGGGTGGCAGGGAATGTCCGGCTAGCCGACTCGCGCGACTCCGCGGTAAAGAAAGGCCGCGATTTTTCAGGTGTAGTCGTTTGGCTGACCTCTTTAGAAAATCCGCCAGCAACGCAGCCGCTGCGCAAGCATGGTCGAATGCTTCAGAAGGATAAGCGATTCTCTCCCCACATTCTCGCCATCCGGGAGGGAACGACGGTAGACTTCCCGAATTTGGACCCGATCTTCCACAATGCGTTTTCCAATTTCGATGGGCAGGTTTTCGATGTGGCGCTTTACCCACCGGGCTCTTCGAAGTCGATCCGGTTCGACCGGCCCGGCATTGTCCGGGTTTTCTGCAATATCCATCCGACGATGTCGGCCATCATCGTAGTGGTGGATTCGAGGTACTTTACGACGACGGGATCCGATGGCAGCTTTTCGATTCCGAACGTCAGCCCAGGCCGGTACGCGATACACTTTTTCCACGAGCGTGCTACGCCGGAGACCTTGGAACACTTGAGTCATCGCCTTTCGGTGGGCGGTGAAAGCGTCGAGTTAGGGTCCGTGGTCATTTCCGAAGCAGGTTACCTGCCTATGCCGCATAAGAATAAGTACGACCGTGAATACCCGCCAAATAGCGACGGCGGTCCCGGCTACTCTTCGCCAATCAAATGAAGGCGCCACGACATAGAGGAAGTTCGCTGCTTTGGCGCATCCTGTTATCGACGTCAATCGCAGTTACCGCGGTTTTTGCGGTGACGGGTTGGATGGTGCAGCAGTATGCGACGCGCGTGAGTCAACGGAGCCTGGAGGAAGAGGTCCGGACCAGTTTGCAGGCGTATCAGTCTTTGTGGAGCGCGCGCGTTCACAACCTGACGGCGATTAGCCGGATCGTCAGTTCGATGTCGGACGTGCGTTCGGCATTCATGACACGAGATCGCGCGACGATTCGGGACACGGCGGGACAATTATGGTCACAAGTATCGGAACAAGATGCGAGTTTCCTAGTGCTGGATCCGACCGGAGAAGTGATTGCTTCGCTCGGAGGAGATCCCGAGTTCTCGGTCGGCGCGCCCTTGATGCAAGCCGCTATCAAGCGATTTCCAGAGCAAGTGGCGGGATACGTGAGGCGCGGGTCGCATCTTTATTACGAAGTGTTCACGCCCGTCTATGTGGCGGCAGGAAACGGGCAGGCGCTGTTGAACATTTTGCTGGTGGCTTTCGATATCGATGCCAGACTTGCTCACGACTTAAAGGCATCGACGCACGGCAGTGATTTTGCTTTCGTCAGCTCCAATGATGTGATGGCGTCGACGTTGCCCGTAATGAACGTGAACGATCTCCGGTCGGGCCAAAGCGTTCGCGGGCGGGTTCAGCGGATCAACCTTTGGGGATCGGATTATCTGGTTCTTGGCACCGATCTACGCGATATTCTAGGCAACCTCACCGGTGAACTCTTCATTATTCGATCATTCGCCGGCCCACGCGAAGTTCTGGCCGAGTTGCGACGCACTGTGGCGGCGTTTTGGGTGGTAGGCGTCATCGTGGCGCTGGGATTGACGTATCTGCTGTCCAAGCGGGTGCTGGAGCCGGTAAAGAAGCTTGATCGCGCGGCCGAAGAAGTGATCCGGCGGAACTACGACTATCGGGTGCCGGTAGAAACGGACGATGAGCTTGGCCGCCTGGCGCAGACGTTCAATACGATGTGTGAATCGATCCGAAAGGCGAGAGAAGAGCTGATACGGGGAGAGCAGATCGCGACAATTGGCCGGCTTTCGACTTCGATCGTTCACGATCTCAGGAATCCGCTGGCGGCGATCTACGGAGGCGCCGAAATGTTGGTTGACGCCGAGCTTTCGTCGGAACAACGGCAAAGATTGGCCGCGAATATATATCGGGCATCGCGCCGCATCCAGGAACTGCTGCAGGAATTACTCGATGTTTCGCGCGCCGAAAGCAGGCCGGCCGAGATCTGCGGTCTGGAGGATATCGCCGCCGGGGCCTGCGAAGCACTCGCACGGACGGCGGAGCTTCAGTCCGTGCTGATCAAAATCGATATACCCAAGGGCATCTGGGTGATGGTTTCACGCGAGCGGCTGGAGCGTGTATTTCTCAATCTGATGGACAACGCGATTGACGCTATGCCGGAGGGAGGAACTCTCACCATCAGCGGCAGCGGCAAGGCTGGGCAGGCCGACGTCGTTTTTGAGGATACGGGACCGGGGATTCCGCAGGAGGCATGGCCGACACTCTTCGAGCCGTTTGCGAGCTTTGGAAAGAAAAACGGGCTGGGTCTGGGGCTTGCGCTATCGCGACAAACGCTGGTGGATCATGGGGGAGATCTTTGGGCGGAGAAGAAGGTCCATTCGGGAGCTCGATTTTTATTGCGTTTGCCGCTAGCGGCGCAGCCGGCTGGCGCGTCGCAACCGGAGGCAGCCTACGCGACCCCGGCCAAGGACGGCAATGCCGCTGCGATAAGCTAAACGGCGCGAGGGTAAAAACATGAGTGAAGTATCACGCCGGCAGATGCTCAAGGGCGCATTGGCATCGGCTGCCGGGTTCACCATCGTTCCGCGTCACGTGCTGGGAGGCGCCGGTTACGTGCCGCCCAGCGACAAGATTACAATCGCCTCCATCGGTCTGGGACGGCAAGGGCAGGCAGTTTCGATGGAACTCATGGCTCGTCCGGAGGTGCAGATTATCGCGGTCTGCGATTGCAATCAAGCAGGCAAAAACTACATCGAATACGGCGACAACGCCCTGCTGAAGGCCGCTCGCAAGCTGCTGGGACCGGGCTATGAGAATTGGGGCGAGGATCTGGCGTCGCCGGGCGGCGCGCAGCTTACGCACGAATTTCACACGAGCCTCGGCATGGGCGGGCGCGAACCGGCGCGGCGGTTGGTCGAAGCTTATTATGGGTCGCGTAAAGGCTCGGCCTCGGGCGGCTATAAGGGATGCACCGCCTACAAGGACTATCGGGACTTGTTAGCGAAGGAGCGGGATCTGGATGCCGTTTATGTGGCGACACCCGATCATTGGCATGCGCCGATTTCGATCGCCGCGATGAAAAAGGGCAAGCATGTGCTCTGCCAGAAGCCGATGACACACAATATCGCCGACGCCCGGCGAGTGGCGCAGGTGGCACGCGAGATGAAGGTCGCGGCTGCTATTACGGTGAACAACCCTTCCTCCGCAAACACGCAGTTGATCTCGGCGTGGCTGGCGGATGGCGCCATTGGGACCGTTCGCGAAGTACATAACTGGTCCAGCCGTCCGTTCTGGCCACAAGGCATCGAGCGGCCGAAAGAGGTGGACCCGATTCCTGAGGGCCTGGATTGGGACCTTTGGCTGGGTCCGGCACCGGAGCGGCCGTTCAACAAAGCGTATCTTCCGTTTGTGTGGCGCGGCTGGTATGACTTTGGGGACGGCTCCTTTGGCGACATGGGCTGCTACAGCTTCGCGGGTGTGTTCAAAATCCTGAATCTTACGCCGCCGGTTTCGGTGGAATCGAGCACGAGCGAATCCTACGTTGAGACGTTTCCGAAAGCGTCTATCGTGTATTTGAACTTTCCGGCAAACGGCAATCGCCCAGCGGTGCGCATGTCCTGGTATGACGGAGGTCTGCGTCCAGCGCGTCCGGCGGGGCTCAGCAAAGAAGACCAGCGGCTATTCGAAGGCGGGGAGGACGGAGAAGGCGTCATGTATGTCGGCGACAAAGGAATTTTGCTCGCCGGGTTTAACGGGAACCATCCGCACGTCTATCCCGAGTCGGCGAAATATCAGGCTCCCCCTGCGCGACGAGGCCATGGCGGCGGGGATTTAGCGATCGATCAGTGGCTAGCGGCTTGCAAAGGCGGCCCGGCGCCGGTTGCGAATTTTGAAAACGAAAGTCCGGTGACGGAGGCCTTTCTGCTGGGATGCATTGCGCAGCGGCTGCCGGGTACTTTCCTCGCCTGGGATACGGGCGCAATGCGGATCACGAGCTCAGAAAAAGCGCAGGCCTATGTCAATCCGCCGGCGCGCGGGGAATACAGCGTTTAGACTCGTCAGACGTTCAGACTGCGAAGATAGGGGACGCTGGCTCTCATCAGGTCGAGATTCATTTCCACGAAGTAGTTCTTGATCCCGCCGGTTTTGGCGGCGGTAAATATTTTCTTCCAATCGAGAGTTCCCTGCCCTACCGCGACGATTTTCCGGGTGGGCGCCGACCAGCCCTGTACGTGCATTGAGATGAAGCGGCCCGGATATTTCGTGAAATATTCGGCGGCATCGAAGCCCTGGCTAATGGTCGAGACCTGGAACTGAAACTTGACGAACTTCGGGTCGAGAAGATCGAACAATATGTCGTAGGTTCGCTTGCCGTCGACGGTGGAGAGTTCGAAGCCCTCGTTATGAAGGCCTTGCTGAATGCCAGCCTGGGTGGACTGCTCACCCATTTTGTTGTATTCGTCAGCGGCGCGCTTGACGTCGTCCATGGTCGGGTGGCGCGGTCCATCGAGACTTGGCACCATCATTTGAGTGAGACCGACCTCCTTCGCCCAAGCGATTCTGCCCGGAAGGTCGTTTCTGAGTTCCTTGATATCGAAGTGCGAGCTGTGACATTTCACGCCTAAATCGGAGAGGCGTTTCCGGAGCTCGGCGCCCTTGTACTTGGCAAGGCCGCCGAAACCGGCATCGGCGTAACCTACGGGCGAACATAGCTCGATGGTTTGAAAACCGGCGGCGGCGAGCTGCTTGATGGTGCCTGGAAAATCCTGCGCGATGCTCTTGCGGACGGGATAGGTTTGGCAGCCAATCGGCAGGCCCAGGGGATCGGCGCGAAGCTCGAATCCGGCGGCGGATAAAAAACCGGCCGCGCTTTTGAAAAGGCTTCTTCTAGAAGTGGCAGTCATTTATACCTCCGCTTTCGCGACGGCCTCGACTGGAGGCGCGTTTAGACGGCTATGGCTTCTGCTGTAGAGGAAATAAACGCAGAGGCCGATCAGCATCCAGCCAAAGGCCGTGAGCTGTGTGAAATGATCCAGCGAAATAATCATTCCGCTGCAAACGATAACGCCGAGAATAGGCACCAACGGAACCATGGGCGCGCGGAAAGCGCGTTTGAGCGTCGGCTCGCTATGACGCATGATCCAAACACCGACACAGACCACACAAAAAGCGAACAGCGTGCCGATGGAAGTAAGATCACCGGCCAGCGAACCGGGAATGAAGCCGGCAAACGCGCCCACGAAAAAGAACAGAAGAATATTGCACTTGTAGGGCGTGCGGAAAGTCGGGTGGATGTCGCAGAACATCTTCGGGAGCAACCCGTCGTTCGCCATGGAATAAAAGACGCGGCTCTGGCCGAGCAACATGACAAGGATAACGGAAGAGAATCCAGCCAAAATAGCGACGGTAATCGCAGTGGCCAACCAGCCAAACCCTGGCATGTAGTGCTGGACGGCATAAGCGACGGAAGCTTCTTTGCCGGCGATTTTGAATTCCTGCCAATTGCAGACCCCGGTGAGCACGTAGCTGAACAGAATGTAAAGCACGGTGCAGACTACGAGCGAACCGAGAATCCCTCTAGGCATATCGCGAGCGGGATTCTTGGTTTCCTGCGCGGCGGTTGAGACGGCATCGAAACCGATGAACGCAAAGAAGACGATTCCGGCGCCTCCCAGGATTCCACCCCAGCCATGTCTGAAAATCCCTTCATGACCGGGAACGGTAGCGGGCACCAGATAAGGCGAGAGATTCGACGGATTCACAAAGTGCCAGCCGACGGCAACAAACGCGATGACAATGGTCACTTTGATGGCAACGACGATGGTATTGACAGTGGCGGACTCCTGGATGCCCTTCATCAAAATGAGCGTGAGGATCGCGAGGATGAAGAGCGCAGGGACATTGAAGATTCCGCGAACGCCGCCCACGGAAACTTCCATGGGGGAATGACACCATTGATAGGGAATGCGGCCGCCGAAGAGATTGTTGAGGTATTCGCTCCATCCGATGGACACGGTGGCTGCGCCGAGCGCGTATTCCAAGACGAGCGCCCAGCCGATGATCCAGGCAACGAACTCGCCCATGGTCGTGTAGGCATAGGTATAAGCGCTACCGGCGATGGGGATCATAGCGGCGAACTCGGCGTAGCAAAGGCCGGCAAACAGGCAGCCGATGGCGGCGACAATAAACGATAGAGTTACCGCCGGACCCGCGGCTTCGGCGGAGGCAGCGGCCGTTCTAATAAACAGGCCCGCGCCAATGACGGCGCCCACACCAAGAGCCACCAGATTACTGGCCGTTAAGGTTCGTTTGAGCGTGCTATGGCTGAGCTGATCGAGCAACGATGCGACCGACTTTTTTCGAGTAAGGCTCATTGAATTACCGTTACGGTAACATAGGAGCCGTCTTTTCGATGCAATCAGTCCCGCTAATAGCGAAAACGGTAGCGCACCTGCAGCCAGATCTGCCGCGGGTCCGCATAGTGCGTACCGCCAAAGGTCTGGCTATTGTCGAGCAGAAAACGACGGTTTGCAATATTTAGGCCATTGACCGATACGGACCAGCTCTCACCGAAAGACTTACCCAAAGAGAGATCGAAGGTGGTGTGGGGTTCGAGATGCGCCGGGACATCGGAGCTGCCGTCGGTAAAGCCCGATCCATAATAGAGGCCAGCGGACGCCCAAGCTTGGCGCGGAAGATTGAGCTCGAAGTTGGCGTGAAGAGTATCCTGCTGATCGTGATCGAGTAGGAAATAGCCTTCATCGGGAGGCGAGAAATCCGTCAGACCTCCGCTGATGGCGCCTTCCGCTTGCGCGTGTTGGTGAGAATACGCGAGCGAAACTTGCCCGCGCCGAAACAAGCGCGGCGAGCGAAGGGTGACTTCCTCACCCCAGATGCGCGCGCCGGCGATGGAAATGGGAAAGAAGACGTTTGAGTTCCCAATGGCGTTGTGATCGAAAAAGTTCTTAGCGCGCATGCGGAAGCTATCGAAGTCGACGCTCCAGCCACGCAATGGAATTATTAAGCCGACCTGGTTTTCCTCATCGCGCTCGCCTTTAAGCGGAATGATGCCGAGCCCTTGCGAAACGGCGTAATTGAGCACCGCGCCGGAGACGGTGGAAAGCGGCGGAGCCTGATAGTAGGCTCCGTAAAAACCGCGCAGAACCCAATTGAGATGCGGGATGCGGATGGCGGCGCCTACCCGCGGATCGGCCGCATTTTCGGAGACGGCACCGGAAAAATGAGTGAGGCGCAAGCCGCCGGTCAGCGTCAGCCATGGAACGAGCTTGAACTGATCTTCCAGAAAGGCGGCTTCCAAATGGCCGCTGCTTGGCCGGATTGCCGATACATTGTCGCCCGACCCGTCATTGGCGATGAGATTGATTGCTTCATAATCGCGTTGTCCAAAGCCGTAAATGCCGATGCGCGCATCGTGCTTCTGGGTCACCGCATTGAGGGCCAACTGGGCGCCCGCATAGGTGGAATCAAGATGTTGGGTGGTGCTGACCGGGGTATCGTTCGGGTCGCCATCGTAATTGGCCCGGTTGAAGTGCACGAATGGCGCAGCGGTGAAAAGAAGGCCGGGAGAAAACGTGTGGACCCAGGTGAAGGTGGCGAGAACGTCGCGTTCGCGCTCGACGTCGCGAATGCCGGCATCGTTCTGGTCCGGCGTGTTTGGAATCTGGTAATCGTCGCGGCGCGTGGAGGCGACAAAACGGAGCTGATTCGATGGATTGACATTGAAGATGAGCGAGCCGAATCCTCCCAGGCCCCAGACGCGATCGTGTAGGATTTGCGGGCCGGGCGATTCCAGACCATAGTCGCTGCGGTTGCCTGTGATGCTCCCGAAGTAAGCGAAGCGCTGGGTATGATCGCCGAAATTGAGCTGATCGTTGGTTTGATTGAAACTGCCAACAGTGGTGTTCAGCTCCATCTGGCGATTGCTTTCGAAGCCAGTTCGGGGGACTACATTAAAGACGCCGTACGTCCGGTCTCCATATTCGGCGGAGTATCCGCCGCGCTGCACTTCGAGAGTGTCGATGTCCTTCGGATCGATGGGCGAGCCGATGTTGCTCGCGATGTTGGTGTCGGGAATCGGCACGCCATCGATAGCCCAGGTGACCTGATGGCCGCCGCGGATATGTAGCTGATCGTGTGTCAGGTAGGCGCCTGGAACGAAATCGGTGATCATTTTGAAACTGTTCGTGAGATCCGCGCCTGGGGTCTTCGAGATCTGCTGGCGATCGACAACAGTGGTGGTGGTCATGGATTGCGGATTGACCGCTTCGGGCGTTTCGGCGACAGTGACAGACTCCTTTTGTTGGGCAAGCTGCAATTGAAAATGCAGGACCGGCGCGGTGCTCGAACGGGCAACCAAGAGCTGCTGCTCCCCGGCGAAGCCGGCGCGCTTTACGCTGACGAGGTACTCGCCTGTAGGAATGGCGGTGAATTCGAAGGAGCCGTCGGTGCCGGTGGTGACGGATTGGACATAGCCGGAGCTCTGGGCGCGGAGAGTTACCTCCGCTCCGGGAACGGGCCGATGAGATGGATCGTGCACAACGCCGCGAACGGTACTGAAGATGGTGCCTTGCAGGGGAAGTACCAGCAGGCAATAGAAAAGACATAGATAGAAATAGCGGTATTGCTTCACGTACCCTCCTACTTCGTGGGCAGACGGACGACGCCCGCCACGCGATATCTAGAAAATGACCTGGAGCTCGCTTTAAAGAAGCAATGAAGGGGGGCCGCGCTCTTGATGAGTGCGGCTGAAGGAAATGCGCCCCAGCGTTTCCGCCTGAGCTGGAATGCTTCGCTGGCGGAGCGCGAAGGTGAATGAAACGCGCCGCGCATGGAGGACTACGATTTGCGAAGCGACGCCGAGGTCTCCGCCCGACGACCCGAAGGGGCAGTTCTCGCCGATCTTTGATAGTGCCGGCCCGGATGCGGTCCGCATGGCGCATTTATGCTTCCCATTGATACGGCAACAGGGCGGGAGCAGAAGGGATTCGCCCGCGAACGCGAAGGCCGGCATAATCGACAGCAGGTTGATTACGCTCACCAACGCGATGGCGAGGAAGCGGCGCACGTTTCATTGTACTCGTGGCGCTATACTCCGGTTTTCCGCCGATGCTCAGATTTTTTGGTATTGCTATTGCCGTTTCTCTCGGGGCGGCGATCCCTGCGAACGAAAAGGCCGTGCTTGATCACATCACGGCAGCCGACCTGAAGGGGAATCTCTCGTTTCTTGCTTCCGACACCTTGCAAGGCCGCTATACGCCCTCACCTGGATTGGAAGTCGCGGCTGAATTCATCGCGTCCAGGTTCCGCGAGGCCGGACTCGAGCCGGGCGGCGATCAAGAGTACTTTCAGATGGCACCGATGGTAGACCGGCGCATGCCGCGGTTCGAGTCTGTGTTGACGGTAGAAAACGGCCCGGAAACGGTCACGGTGCCGGCGGGCGCGATCACCATCACCGCAGCCAACCAAGCAGTGAAGATTGAGGGAGCGCCCGCGGTGTTTCTCGACGGAAAAAGCGCCGCCCAACTGAAGGGGCTGGACCTGAACGGAAAAGCGGTGATTGCTCCCCAGCCGGACTTGGATAGCCTTTCAAGCGCTGAGCGAAGAGCGGCGTATCGCAAGGTGCGCGCGTTTGACGCGGCGATCGCAGAATCGAATGCGGCCATTGAAATCTCCGTGGCGCGGCATCCGGGGCGGCGTCTTGCCGGTCCGAGGCTGCTGCCGTTAGAGGAGACGCAGGAGCATCGCGTGCCGGCGCTGAACATCGAAAGCGAATCGCTTGCGAGATTGGTGGATCGCGCGCCGAAGGGCAATGTTAGGGTGTCGGTCGAGGTGCCCGCGCCGGACGATCAGAAAGTAGTGGTGAAGAACGTGATCGGGATTTTGCGCGGCTCCGATCCGGTGCTGAAGAGCACCTGCGTGCTTTTGACGGCGCACTACGACCATATCGGCACGACCGACACAGCCGGACGGATGGCCATGAGCAGCCCAAAGAACAGCAGCGACCATATTTATAACGGCGCGAACGACGACGGCAGCGGGACGGTTTCGGTGATTGAAATCGCGCGCGCCATCGCCACGCTGAAGCTTCATCCGAAGCGGTCCATCGTTTTCATGACGTTCTTTGGCGAGGAACGCGGCGAACTGGGTTCGCAATTTTACGGCAGACATCCTGTTTTTCCGATAGACAAAACCGTGGCGGACCTGAATCTCGAACAAGTCGGGCGCACCGATTCCACCGAAGGAAAAGAACTGAGCAACGCCAGCTTGACCGGCTATGATTATTCCGACCTGACGAAGTTTTTTGAGGAAGCGGGGCGCGAAACCGGCATCAAAGTCTACAAAGACAGCGAGGCGAGCGACGCTTACTTCACTCGCAGCGACAATGCCGCGCTGGCGGAGCAAGGAGTGCCGGCGCATACCCTCACCACAGCGTTCGATTACCCGGATTATCACGGGCTCGGCGACGAGTGGCAGAAAATCGACTACGAAAATATGGCGAAGGTGGATGGGATGGTGGCGCTGGCGTTGCTGGACGTGGCCAACAGCGCCAAAGCTCCGGAGTGGAACGCGGAGAATCCAAAAACTGCGCCGTTCCGGAAAGCGCAGGAGAAGTCGCGGCAGCGTTAGGGAACAAGTTGCAGGCCGGGCGCGTATTTATGCTCGTGATTACGTTTTTGCTCTGGTGCTTGCTGTTCGTGATTTCGTGGCCGTTGGCGCTCGCGGCATTAGTGCTTTTCCCGATTGTGTGGCTGCTGCTGCTGCCGTTCCGGATAGCGGGGATTGCGGTACATGGGGCGCTGGCGCTCGTCAGCGCCATTATCTTCTTGCCGGTTCGATTGATTCGATCGATCGCCTAGGCTTTCCTTTGACGGAGGACGTCAAGCGTCGCGCGAATTCCCTCTTCATAAGACGTGTTGTGAAGATCGGGTAAGAGTTTCCGCAAACGGCTATCGTCGAGCTTCACCGGATTCGCCCAAAGATATTGCATTTCAGCGATTTCCCGCATCATCGGGCTAAAAATTCCCATCACACGCAGCATTAGTTTGTTAGCGGCTCGAAGGCGCGTCTTGCGCCCGGCGGCGGTAAAAACCAGGTCGGCGAATTGCCGCGTGGTGATCAGAGCAGGTCCGGCCACGTTCCAGGCTTTGCCATACGCCTCCTCTTTTTCAGCGAGCGCAATCAGCGTCTTTGCCAAATCGGGAACATAGATGAACTCATGGGGTGTATCAACCGGCGCGATCACGTTCGCGGCGCGGCCTTCGATGGCGGCCTTGAAAATATCGGCGGCGTAACTTAGCTCGGAATCCGGACCATAGAAATCGGGCGGACGCAGGATGGTCGTGCGCAGGCCATTTTGCCCATCGGCCGCAAAGACCAGATCCTCCTGCTCTTTGCGCATGCGGCCCTTGAAGGTTTGCGGGTTGCGCGGATGCGATTCGTCTACAAATTCGCGCTGCGGCAAGCCATAGGGATAGACCGTGCTCACGTGGACGAAACGCCGCACTCCGGCAGCCCGCGCCGCGTCTAGAGCCGCCCGCGTCAGCTTTGGATGTAAGGCGAAATTGGTGTAGGGCACGCCCGCGGTGTAGAAGATCAAATCGATTCCCTTGGCCGCGGCGCGGGCGGCCTGCGGATCTTCCAAATCGGCCTCGCGGTAATCGACCAACTTGCCGTAGCGGGCGAAGTCGCGCTGTAGACGCTCTAAGGAACGTCCAACGACGCTGAAGGGCAGCCCGGCGCTGGCGAACTCGGCGGCTAGTGCCTTTCCTACCGAGCCGGTTGCCCCGAAAATCGCGCGCGCCATGGTATTTGTCGACTCTTTCGCCAGGCACCTCGTTTCAGCGAGGTTTCCCATTCCCGCTACACTATTAAAGTATGCCGCTGCCACCTGATGAGGAGTTTTACCGGATCAAAAAACTCCCGCCCTACGTCTTCGCCGTCATAAACGAGATGCGAGACAAGGCGCGCGCGGCTGGCATCGACATCGTTGACATGGGGATGGGAAACCCGGATGGGCCGACACCGGAGCCGGTTGTTGAAAAGCTGATCGAAGAAGCCCGCAACCCGTTAAACCACCGTTATTCCGTTTCGCGAGGGATCGCGCCATTGCGCGAGGCGATCGTCGCGCGCTACGCGGAACAATACGGTGTTGCGATCGATCCGGAAAGCGAAGCCATCGTTACGATCGGCGCCAAGGACGCGCTGGCGCATCTTTTGTTCGCCATCATCGGTCCCGGCGATGTCGTGGTGTCGCCCAATCCGGCCTACCCGATTCATCAATACGGCGTGATCATGGCGGAAGGCGAGGCCGTGATGCTGCCGATGCCCGATGCGGCCACTTTTCTCGAAGAACTGAAAAAACTTTATCGCACAGCGGCCAAAGTGCCTAAGGTCATTTTGATTTCGTTCCCGCATAATCCGACGACGACTTGCGTGGATTTGAATTATTTGCGCGAAGTGGTGGATCTGGCCCGGCAATATGGCAGCTATATTGTGCACGATTTTGCGTATGCCGAGCTTGGATTCGACGGCTACCGTCCGCCAAGCATTTTACAGGTGCCGGGAGCGGCGGAGCATGCGGTTGAGATCTATTCGATGACCAAGAGCTACAACATGGCGGGCTGGCGGGTGGGATTCTGCCTGGGCAACCGCCGGCTGATCGCCGCGCTGGCACGCATCAAGAGCTATTTGGATTACGGCAATTTCCAACCGATTCAGATGGCGGCGGTGACTGCGCTACGGGAATGCCACGACGCGCCGAGTGAAATCTGCGCGGTTTATCGGTCGCGCCGCGATGTGCTGATGGAGGGCCTGCGGGACGCCGGATGGGTGATTGAGCCTCCTAAAGCTTCCATGTTCGCGTGGGCGCGCATTCCGGAGGCGTTCGCCGGCATGGGCTCTCTCGAATTCGCCAAGCTGTTGATGAAGGAAACGCAGCTCGCTGTTTCGCCGGGCATCGGTTTTGGGCCTATGGGCGAAGGGTTTGTGCGCTTCAGCTTGATTGAGAGCGACGCGCGGGTGCGCGCGGCCACGGCCCGATTGGGGCAGTTTTTCCGGAAGCAAAAGGCGGCGGCGCTGCCGAGACCGGAACCCGTCCACGTATAATTCATGTCCACGTATAATGCATAACGATGGCAGCCCGCCCGGAACCAGCGTTTCCTGAATTGGTTGAGCTGCCGAATGTGACCGTGGCGGAATTCGATCCGCTGTTGGAGCAAGAAATCGGCGCCTGGCGGCAGCGTTTCGATTGGGATTTCCGCCCGTCGGCCGAGTTATTGCGGCGGTTTCTGCAGGTTCGCTCGCTGTACGGTTACGCGCTCCGCGTGGGACGCAGCATGGTGGGCTATGCCTATCACGTGTGCGAAGGCCGCAAAGGGCTCATCGGAGATTTCTACGTGCAGCGCGAATACGCCGAACCCGCGCACGAGATGATGCTCTTGGGCGCGGCGGTGCAGGGCTTGATGCTCGTGCCCGGTGTCCATCGCATCGAGTGCCAGCTCCTGCTGCTGCAGAATCCCGCCGTGCAAAGTTTCCCGTTCAGTCGCTCTCTTAAGCGGTATGACCGTTACTTCATGGAGGTGGGCCGCGATGCGGCGCGCACTTTGCGGCCTAAGGAGCCAGCCTTCCGGGTCGGGTTCCTTCCATTTGCGGAGCGATTCAAGGAAGAAATCGCGCAGCTCGTGACGGCTGCTTATCGTGGACACGTGGATAGCGAGATCAACGATCAATACCGGACCATTCCCGGTGCGCGCCACTTTCTGATGAACATAACCCAGTTCCCGGGATGCGGACACTTTTCACCAAAAGCGTCGGTTGTGGCGGTTGATCCGGGTAGCGGACGGTTGTGCGGGGCGTGCCTGACGAGCCTGGTGTCCAATACCTCCGGCCATGTGACGCAACTCTGCGTATTGCCCGGCATTCGCGGCGCGCACGTGGGCTACGAGCTGCTGCGCCAATCCTTGCAGCGATTGATTGAACTCGGCTGCGAATCGATCAGCCTGACGGTTACGCGCTCGAATTTGGACGCGATCCGGCTTTACGAATCGATTGGCTTCCGGGCTGCCAGCGTTTTCCCGGCGCTGGTTTGGGAAGGATTCTAAAAAAGCCATATTTCCGCTCCGTAAAGTATGGTGGTATGGTACGAGTATGGCAACGTCCAAAGTCACCTTTACGTTGGACGAGCGCACCGTAGAGCGTTTACAAGAAGCCTCGACCCGGCTGGTAAAGCCCAAGAGCGAGATCGTGCGGGAAGCAATACTGGAGTTTTACGACCGGATCGGGCGCCTGAGCGAACGTGAACGCGCCGGCATGCTCCGTGCATTCGATGAACTGGTTCCCAAAATTCCCGCTCGCAGCGCGCGGGAGGTAGATCACGAACTTTCCGAAGTTCGACGGGCGCGCAAGACGGCCCAGCGCCGCACTGCACTGGCAGATAGGTGATTGTCCTCGACACTTCCGCCCTGATCGATAGTCTATCGGGACCAAGACGGTCCGCCAACAAACTCCGCATGGCAATCGAGCAAGGAGAGCGCATTTTGGTGCCTTCGCTGGTCCTTTATGAATGGCTGCGCGGCCCACGCCTGCCTTCCGAAATCGCCGCTCAGGAGGCGCTGTTCCCCGCGGACGGAGCTATTGTATTCGGATCGCGCGAAGCAACTCTCAGCGCCAAACTGTATCAGTCTCTTCGACGGCCACGCGGCCGCGAAATGGAGATCGCCATCGCCGCGTGCGCCCTTGTACAAGATGCCGATCTGTGGACTCTGAATGCGGCGGATTTCAAAGATATATCGCCGCTTCGTCTCTGGCCCGCCCGCTAATAGGCGCCTTCGGCGAGCCGCTAGAGTGACAATACGGGATACAGATGCGCGACAAGATGATCGCTTATAACCGCTTTCTTCTGCTGGTGGCCGGGCTGGGTGGATTGCTGTATGGAGTGGATGTCGGCATTATCGGTGGCGCTCTGCCGTATCTCGAGGCGACTTCCGGACTGAACGCGGGCCAGCTCTCGATCATTGTGGCGGCGGTGCTGCTAGGCAGCGTGATCTCCACGCTGTTTGCCGGCGTGCTGGCCGATTGGATGGGCCGAAAACCGCTCATGGTGCTCAGCGGCGTGACGTTTGTCGTGAGTATCCCGATGATTGCTCTTTCACACGGCTATGGACCGTTGTTTTTCGGCCGCCTGCTGCAGGGCGCCAGCGGCGGATTTATCGGCGTGGTGGTTCCGCTTTACCTGGCGGAGTGTCTAGCGGCATCTACCCGCGGCAAGGGAACAGGCATTTTTCAATGGCTGCTGACACTCGGCATTGTGGCCGCGGCTCTGATTGGCATTTATTTCAGCTATCGTGTTGCGCATGTGACGGCCGTCTCGGACGCCGCTACGGTTTTGGCGTTTAAGGATCAGGCGTGGCGCCGCATTTTCTGGGTTTCGCTGCCACCGGGGATTCTGTTTGTGATCGGCAGTCTGTTCGTAGCGGAGTCTCCGCGCTGGTTATTCCGGCGTGGCAAGACAGAGGCCGCACAGCAGGCGCTGCTGCGTTCCCGCACTCCCGAACAAGCCGGGATCGAGCTGCGGGAAATGGAAGAGATCGCCGCTACCCAAACCGCGGAAGCCGCGACAGGCAAGGCCAGAGACTCGCTCTGGCGGCGTAAATATGTAATTCCGTTTGTGCTGGCGTGCGTCATCTTGTTTTGCACAACGGCTACCGGAGTAAATTCCATCATCGGCTACAACACCAACATTCTTCTGCAAAGCGGCCTCTCCGATGTCGCGGCGCATTGGGGTTACGTGGTTTTTACCATCGTGAATTTTCTTACGACGGTCGGCACGGTGATGCTGGTGGATCGCACGGGACGCAAGTTCCTGCTGACGCTCGGGACGGCGGGCATCATTGTGTCGTTGAGCTTCACCGGCGCACTCTTCCTGCATAGCGAGAAACTGCGGGTGGATTGCCGCGACACAGTGCAGAGCATGGTGAGCCCGGACCAGACGCTCGCGGTGCGCTTCGACAAGGCCGAGGCTGCCAAGCTTTTAGCTACACGGGGCGAGGCGGGGAAAGCGATCGACAGCGGACGCGCTTCGCTTACCATCATTTATTCCTATGGCGATTTCACGGCCGCGACGAACGTGGCCCGTTCCGACGATCTGGCGGCGGCTGCCAGCACCATTACCCGCGCCGGCTGCGTTCCGGCGAACAAGCTCGAGGCATTCTGCAAGAATCCGTTTGCCAACGTGGATGCGGCTCGCCTCGCTCCGCTCAAAATAGAAAAGGCGTTGATCAGTCCGGTACCCGATGCACGTAACGGCTGGATCGTGGCGATCAGCTTGTATATATTCATGGCCTCCTTCGCGATTGGGCCCGGAGTCTGTGTTTGGCTGGCGCTTTCGGAACTGATGCCGACCCGCATCCGCTCGACCGGGATGAGCATCGCGCTGGTCATCAATCAAATCGTTTCGACTACGCTTGCCGCCATCTTCCTGCCGATCGTTGGTAATTATGGATATTCGACGATGTTCTTCGTGTTTGCCGGGTTCACGGTGATTTATTTCGTGACCGCGGTATTTTTCCTGCCCGAGACCAAGGGCAAGACCCTGGAGGAAATCGAAGAATACTTTGAAGGCAGCGGGAGAACACAAGAGCTGCCGTCGATATAATGAGCACCACTAAAGGAGCCACCATGTTGCCAGGCTATATTTCCAAAACAGCGCCGAATCCAGGGTCGAATCGCGCGCCCTGGTACAAGAACACCGCGCCGACGTACGCGGGCATTTTTTTATGGATCGTTTTTTACCGGGAAATTGCGGCGGGGACGCTGGATCTGGCGGGCGTGGGCCTGTGCCTGCTGGCTCTGCTGGTAGCGGGCCTAATCAGTTACGCTCTGTTCTACCGCGTGCCGGCGATGCTGGGCATGCAGACCGGCTACCCGCTCTACGTGGTGGGCAGTTCTACGTTCGGAACGCAAGGCGGCTACTTGATGCCGGGATTGTTGATGGGCGTGCTGCAGGTGGGTTGGATGTCGGTGAATGCGTTTGTGGCAACTAGTTTCATTTTGACGGCTTTCGGCTCAAAAGCGGGGCCGGGCAGTCTGCTATTCGGGCTGATCGCGGCCGCCTGGGCTTTGGGGCTCGGGTATGTGGGCGCGAAGGGAATTCAGTATGTCTCACGGTTCGCCTTGTATCTCAATTTTGTTCCCTTGCTGATGATCCTGGTCGTGTTTGCGAAAAATGCCGGCGGCATCGGCCACTACACGCCGGCGCATCCGGCTCCCTACATAGGATTCATGATGCTGATCCAGATTGTAGTGGGTTTTTTTGCTACGGCGGGCGCGGCCGGCGTGGATTTTGGAATGAACAGCAGAGATGAGCGGGACGTTCGTTGGGGAGGCCTGGTGGGCATTTTATTGGCGGTATTGGTGGCGGGCGGACTGCCGCTGATGGCGGTTGCCGGCGCGCGCGCCTTGTATGGCGTACAAAATTTTCAGTTCGATTCGGCGATTGCGCAAATTGGCGGCTTTGCGGCGATCGCGTTCCTGCTGTTTGCCGTCGCTTCGGTGGCGCCGATGTGTTTTTCGTCGTTCATCGCGGGAAACAGCCTGGCGACGATGATTCCGGGAGTACCGCGAATTACCTCGACGATGTTGGGAGCGGTGGTGGCGGCGATACTCGCGATCACGGGCGCGGCGGCGAACCTGATAAACCTGTTCACGATTATTGGCGCTTCCTTCGGGCCGATTTGCGGCGCGATGGCGGCGGACTACTGGTTATCAGGGAAGAGGTGGGCGGGGCCACGTGAAGGAATCAATTTTGCGGGATATCTGGCTTGGGCGATCGGATTTATAATTGGCATTCTGCCCTTCCTGCCCATTCCCGCAGACACGAAACCGTATTTACAGCCGGCCGCGGTATATAGTTTTGTGGCCGGCTTTCTGGTTTACGCGGTGCTGGCGAAGGCCGGGCTCGAGCCGAAGGTCGTGCCTGGCAGTACAGCGCCGGGACCATGGACGATGACAGCAAAGGCATAGAGTTGATACCAGACATGACACGCCGCCAACTTGGCATCGCGGCAGCGGCCGCGTTCTCACCGGAGATCGCCGTGGGCACGAACGATCTCGACCCCGTGCATTGGACGCTCGACAGATATAATTCGGCGCCTTTGCGGCTCACGTTTCGCGCCACGAATAAAGCGGATGCCGAAGCATGGCAATTGCAACTGCGAACCAAGCTTACGGAATTGTTGGGAGGATTTCCCGACAGAACGGCATTGCGGGCGCGCACGATTGATGTTCGAGACTTCCCGAATTACCGGCGGGAAAAATTCGCGTTCGAAAGCCGGCCGGGGTTGGGCGTGGTTGGATACTTGCTGACTCCCACCGGTAAGAACGCGCCGCATGCCACCGTGGTCTGCGTGCCGGGTCATGGGCGCGGTGTGGACGACATCGTCGGCATCGACGTTCAGGGTAACGACCGGACTGGCAAGCCGGGTTACCAGCACGATTTCGCTTTACAAGCCGTGGAGCATGGACTCGCGGCGGTTGCTATCGAGCCCATGGCTTTCGGCTACCGGCGCGATGCGCGTACCGAGAAAAAAGGGGCTGGCGTTACGGCTTGCCAGCCAACCGCCGGATCTGCCCTGCTGATGGGACAGACCATGATCGGCTGGCGCGTGTGGGACGTTATGCGCACCATCGATTGGATTCAAACGCGGCCGGAGCTCGATTCGAAGCGTGTGGGCTGCATGGGAATTTCGGGCGGCGGCACCTGCACGCAGTTTGCGTCGGCACTCGATTTGCGGATCAAAGCGGCGTTCGTCAGCGGATATCTGAATACGTTTCGCGATAGCATCATGAGCGTGTCGCACTGTATCGACAACTATGTGCCCGGAATTCTCAATTGGGCCGAGAATTACGACGTGGCCAGCTTGATTGCGCCGAGATTCCTGTTTTCCGAAGGCGGAGACCGCGATCCGATCTTTCCCGTGCAGGCGACTCGCGAGAGCTTCGTGAAGTTGAAACGGGTCTATGAAGTGTTAGGGGCGCCCGCGCGCGCGCAGCAGGAGATTTTTGAAGGCGTACATTCCTTTCATGGAGTGAAGGGGCTGCCGTTCCTGGTGGATTCGCTCGGCTGACGTCAGAGCAGTTCGTTGTGGCGGAAACAACTCGTCAGATGATCGTTGACCATGCCGGTGGCCTGCATGAAGGCGTAACAGATGGTTGAGCCGACGAACGTGAATCCGCGTTTGGCGAGATCTTTGCTCATGGCATCGGACTGAGCGGTGCGGGCCGGCAAGTCTTCGAGCCGCCGCCGGCGATTTTGCAGCGGCTGCCCTCCCACAAACTGCCAGACATAGGCGTCGAAGCTGCCGAACTCCTTCTGCACCGCGAGGAAGGCTTGCGCGTTCCGCACGGCCCCGCGAACTTTCAAACGATTGCGCACAATGCCGGCATTTTCGAGCAGCGCCGCGATTTTCGCATCGTCGTAGCGGGCGACTCTGCGGGGATCGAAACGGTTGAAGGCGGCACGGTAGGCTGGCCGCTTTTTCAGAATGGTGGCCCAACTCAGGCCCGCCTGGGCTCCCTCGAGAATCAGGAATTCGAAAAGCGCACGGTCCTCGTGTAGCGGGACACCCCACTCCTGGTCGTGGTACGGCGTCATCAAAGCATCAGCGGCCCACGCGCATCGCTTAATGTCCTTGAGCGCGGCCGGGTCTTGATGCGTCACATCGGAAATCGTAGCAGCACGCAACCGAAATGGTGCCGGTGTGCGGATATAATGCCCGCGTGGTTCGCAGAACTTTTCTCGCAGGGGCGGCAGGCGGAACGCTGGCACAAGCTTCGAAGTTGCTTGCAGCCAATACGCCCAGGATTCCGATCATCGATACCCACATCCATTTGTTTGACGTTGCGCGTCCGCAGGGCGTGCCGTGGCCGCCCAAAGACAGCACGATTTATCACAGCGCGCTTCCCGATCGGTATCGCAAGTTGGCCATGCCGTTCGGTATCGTCGGCGCGATTGAAATTGAATGCAGCCCATGGCTTGACGACAATCAGTGGGTGCTGGATATCGCCGAGAAAGATCCCATCATTGTGGCCACGATCGGCGATCTTGAACCGGGCAAGCCCGGATTCGGCAAGCAGTTGGAGCGCTTTCACAAGAATCCGCTATTTCGTGGGATCCGCTACGGAAACCTGTGGGACCGCGACCTCAGGAAAGAGATGGCGAAGCCCGAATTCATCGCCGATCTCAAGCGGTTGCCGACTGCGGGTTTGGTCCTCGACACGGCCAATCCCGATCCGGCCTTGATGCACACGGTCGTACGCTTGACCGATCGGATCCCGGATCTAAAGGTCGTTCTCGACCACCTACCCGAGTTAAATCCGCCGGCGGATCCGGCAGCGCGCAGAGCCTGCGACTCCGATCTACGGCTGCTGGGCCAGCGCCCGCAGGTATCGGCGAAAATTTCGGGCATTGTGCGGGAGGTGGACGGCCGTGTGCCTCTTGATATTGGCTTTTATCGAGATCGCCTGGATTCTATTTGGGAGACTTTTGGCGCCGACCGGTTGTTTTACGGCAGCGATTGGCCCAACAGCGATCAATGGGCGGCATACCCGGATGTCTTCCGCTTGGCGCACGAATTCATTTCTTCGAAGGGACAGGCAACCATCGAGAAATTCTATTGGAAGAATTCGCTTGCGGTGTACCACTGGGTGCATCGCGACCGCAGCCAGCCGCTCTGAGACACTGAAAGCAAGATCATGATGCGTTTGTTTTCTTCTCTGGTCGCGTCGAGCGTTCTAACCCTTTTTGCGCGAGGCGCTGTCGCTCAAACCCCACCACCGTCGCCAATACCGGCAAAGGACCACGTTCCCATTTACCGGATTACAGTTGTGCAGCGCGCGCTCGAAGCTGTGAACTTCGAGCGGCACGCCGGTCCCACAGAAATCGACCTCAAACCGACCGTGCTGATGCCAAAGTCGGAGGGGCGCGCCATCGTCGAGGTCAAGAACGGCTACACGAAAATCGATCTCAATTTGAAGAAGGTGCGGCCACCCACCATTTTTGGGACCGAATTTCTTACCTACGTTCTTTGGGCCATCACGCCAAATGGCAAAGCCGTTAACCTCGGCGAAGTGATTGTTAACGGCTCCGACAAAGCGAGTATGCATGTAACGTCGCCTTACTCGACATTTGGACTTCTCATCACCGCCGAACCCTATTTTTCGGTTCCCTACCCGAGCGACGTGGTCATCATGGAAAGCGCGGTCCGGCCCGATACGGTGGGGCGGGTGGAAGAAGTGCAGGCGAAGTACGAATTGCTGCCTCGCGGCCAGTACACGCTGAACATTCAGGCATCGCAGCTTGCCTCCGCGCACATGAAAAGCCAGCGCAGTGTTTCGATGGAAGAGTACGAAGCGGTCACAACCCTCTATCAGGCCCGCAACGCGGTTCAGATCGCGCGCGCCGACGGAGCTGGGAGAGCTGCGCCTGACACACTTGCCAAGGCGCAAAATTATTTGAATCAGGCCGAAGCGGCTTACGCGCAAAAGAATTACAGGAGCTTAACCGATTCCGCCCGCCAGGCTGTGGAAGCCGCGTCAGACGCTCGCACGATTGCCATGCGGCAAAAGGGTGCGCCGGGCTCACAACAATAACGCGGCCGCACATGAAGATCGCAAAACGGATTGTGTTGGGTCTGGTTCTGGCTGTCGTCGTGGTGGCCGGCGCCGCGGCCCTGACGTATGAAACGATTCCGCGCGGCAATACGGCGCAAGCGCGCTTCGACGTGATCATCGTTTTGGGATATCCTGCGAATCCAAATGGAAGCCCTTCACCGGTGGAACGCGCGCGAGTGTTGGCAGGCGTGGGCGAGTATCGCGCCGGTGTCGCGCCGCGGTTGATCATGACGGGTGGCGCGGCGCATAACCATTACGTTGAGGCTGAGGTCATGGGGCGTTTCGCGGAAGAGCAGGGAGTTCCCGCCAGTGCGGTGCTGGAAGAGACGCGAGCGCGCAACACGATTCAAAACGCCTTTTATTCCGTTCAGATCATGCAGGCGCATGGGTGGAATTCGGCGGAAATCGTAAGTTCGGGCAGCCACCTGGCGCGTGCGAGTCTGATCTTCGCTCATTTTCCGATTCACTACCGGACGCATGGATCGACGCCGGGAGGCTTTTGGTACGAATGCGTGGTGTACTTCCGTGAGATCGCTGGGACGGACCGGCTCCGTCTTCTCGGTTTCAAGCATTCGTCTTATCTGCCCGGGTCGTGATTTCGTGAATCGAAAATCAGGCGGTCTTCCAACAGACGAGCTTTAACTCGGTCATCTCCTCAATGGCATAACGCGGGCCTTCGCGGCCGAGACCGCTGTGCTTTGTTCCGCCATAAGGCATGTGATCCATACGGAAGGTGGGCACGTCGTTGATCAGCACACCCCCGAAGCGGAGTTTCTGCGCCGCCGAAAACGCGCGCGGAAGATTGGTGGTGAAGATGCCGGCTTGCAGTCCATAGGGGGTGCCGTTGGCGCGGTCGATCGCATCATCGAGAGATTCATAGCGGTAGATGGCGAGCACGGGTCCAAATACCTCTTCGCAGGAAATGCGGGCGGAAGGCGGCACATCTACCAGTACGGCGGGTTCAATGGTTGAGCCGGTGCGCTTGCCGCCGCAGAGTAAGCGGGCTCCGCTCTCGACAGCCTGCTGGATCCAGGACTCGACGCGTATGGCCGCCTTCTCGTCGATCAGAGAAGAAATATCCGTTGCGGCGTCGTAGGGATTGCCCATGTTCAGCTTTTTTGCGGCGGCAACCACGCCAGCAATGTACTTTTCAGCGACCGCTTCCTGCACGAACGCACGCTGTAGCGAGATGCAGATTTGTCCGCTGTGGCCGAAGGCGCCTTGGACGGAGCGTTTAACGGCGGTTTCCATATCGGCATCGGGCTCGACGATGACAGCCGAGTTATTTCCTAGCTCGAGCGTGATGCGTTTCAATCCGGCCTTGGCTCGCAACTCCGTACCGACTTTCACGCTACCGGTGAAGGTGATCATCGCAATGGCCGGGTGCTTCAGCAGGGCATCTGCAAGAAGCGGTCCGTCACCGGTAATGACGTTATAGGCGCCTTTTGGAGCGCCGGCCCGAGTGACCAATTCCGCGAGCCGGAGAGCGCTTAGCGGCGTGCGCTCGGCGGGCTTGTGAACAACGGAGTTACCGGCCGCAAGCGCCGGAGCGAGTTTGTGAAGCGTCAAATTGAGGGGAAAGTTGAAAGGGGTGATGGCGCCAATGACGCCGATGGGTTCGCGCATGGTCATGGCGAGACGGCCCTCGGCGCCCGGCGCAAAATCCATCGGCACTACTTCGCCATGCAACTCGCGAGCTTCATGCGCGGCCGCGATCAAGGTATTCAAACTGCGGCTCGCTTCGATTCGAGCCTCCTTGATGGGCTTGCCGGTTTCTGAGCAGATCAAGCGCGCAAGTTCGGTTTCGTCTTTCTTAACCTCTTCGGCGATGCGCAACAGCAGCTCGGCGCGTTGGTGGTTGGCGAGCGCTGCCATGGCAAGCGCGCCGGTTTGCGCAGCGCGCACCGCCGCTTCGACTTGACGATCTTCGGCATGCGAGACCAACGCAACGACAGTCCCGTCATAGGGCAGCTTTACTTCGTCGTGGCGGGCGGTCTGGATCCATTCGTCTCCTATGTAGAGGCCGTATTCTTTGGCTACAGCGGGTTCGTGGATGGCCTGTGCACTCAGCATGCTTTTATCGTGACACGATTTGCCGCGCCGGTTAGAAACTAAAGCGGGCTTGCAACTCAACAATGCGTCCGGCGAGAGCGCCCTGCGCCTGGCCGAAGATCGGATTGCTAGTCGTGCCGTCGGTGCTGATGACGTTGTTCTGAAATCCGTTGAGACCCATGTTGAGCAGATTCAGCTTATTAAAGATATTGAAAAGATCGCCGCGAAGGTCGAGGCGGGCGTTCTCCCCAAAAATCTTCATCTTGGGCAAGCCGAACGATTTTTGGATCGTTGCGTCCACATCAAAATAACCTGGGCCTCGCAGAGTATTGCGTCCAATCGCGGGAGCCGGAGGAATGCCGGATGCCGGGAAGGTGGGCACGCTGAAGTACGACAGCGCGCCGTTCGGGAAATTGCCGCCGGAACTCATTAAGGTAGAGTTTCCGTAATCAGTGCCATAACCGCTCAGCGCTGCAGCCGGGCGGAGACTGCAATAGCCACTGTTCTGATAAACGACATTGCAACCGGTGTTGGAGTAGAGCGGAGTCCAGGGGAAGCCGCTGTGTAAGTTCAGGATGCCGGAGATCTGCCAGCCGCCTAGAATTTTCTCTTTCCAGCCGCTCCCTTTGAAAATCGTGGGAGTCCAAACGCCATAGGCTTTGAAATTGTGCCGGACATCATAATCGGCGTCTCCTTTCAAATACTGGAGACCGTACGGATATTCACCGATGTAGTAGTCGTTCGAACCGTCGTCGATCGCGTGGCTCCAGCGATATTGAACGTCAAGTTGGAACGAGCGGGCGAAGCGATGCTCGAGCTCAGTGAGCAGCGCGTTGTAACTGGCATTGGCGTCGTTCGAGAAATAAAACAACGATTGCACGCTGGGATTCAGCGGCGAGTATAGAAAGTTCAGGTTGTTCTGAATACTATAGTGGCGGCTGAGGCTACCTTGGTAACCGAGCTTGGCTACCCAGTTTCCACCGACACTGGTCTCGGTGTCGAGGGAGTAGCGATAGACTACCGGGGTTGCTACGTTTTGTGGAAAGCCAGTAAGATTCACCTGGGCGCCGCCGGTAGGTAGGTTGGTGGTTGGATCGAAGGTCTGTTGCGCATTGGAATTCGCGGGCCATCCCGCGAACTGATGTACATCGCCCGGAACAGCGTAAACAACATTTGATCCCGTCAAAGTAAATCCGGTCACGAGCGGCGGATTCGCGCGGCCATTCAGCGTAATCGCTTCCTCCATGCGGTTATAACCGATGCCGAAGCCTCCGCGAACGACAAAGCGCTCGGTCGCAGGAATCGGCCGCCAGGCAAACCCGATCTGGGGAGCCCAATTATTCTTACTGGCGTTATAGAGATCGCCGCCGACCTTGAGGCTCAAGCCGGTGAGCGGGTCGGGACCAGAGCCGAGAACCACGTTGCTGATGTTGCCATACTTTTCATGGACGGGCGTGAAGTATTCCCAGCGCAGACCGAGATTGAGGGTCAGATTCGGCCTGATTTTATAGTCGTCCTGCACGAAGCCGGCATAAATGGCGGAGCGGATGTATTTCGTGGCGCTGGTCGGCATGCCTGTGGCTGGATCGAAATTGCCAGATTCCTTGTAAGGTGAATCGTTCGCAAAATCCCAAAGATTGCGGAAGTAGAAATTCGGTCTCGCCGCGCCAGCCAGGTTGTCGTCGTCCTGTTCCTTGTAGATGTCGACGCCAAACTTCAGCGAATGATTGCCCCAGATGGTGCTGGCCGTGTCCCGAATGTTGTAGGTAGTTTGGTTGTAAATGCCGGGCCCCGGAGCGCCCAGATATTGACCGGAGATATTGGTGGAGCCGAAGTTATCGACGCTTGCCTGCGGCAGACCCCAGGGTTCCTGCGGGTTACTGGATACTTCATCCCAATGCCAGCGCGTCACGTTAAAACGCGCTTCGTTCAGCCAGGACGGAGAAATTGTGTGATCCCACAAGAGCGATCCTGCCTCATTTAGCCGGTCGTTGTGCCAGAGATTTGCTGCGCGGGTGGGGCCGTTGTAGTCGGTAGTTTGTACCGGAACATAGTAAGTGCTGAAGGCGATCAGATCTTTGCTCGTCGCCTGAAAATCCATGCGGCCGTTGTATTGCTGGGGAGTTGTATTGACAGGATTGACGGTCTGAACGAAGAAAATGTCGGGAACTCCGTCGAGACCACCGCCGACACCGGGACTTCCGTTACTCACATAACCCGGATCGGAGGTACCTAAGGCGGTCCGCAGCGGAGAGCCAACGTCGAGGCCGAGATAATTTCCGTTCTGGGTGATCACCTGGCATTGCGCCGCGCTGGTGAGCCCGGCATCCGCGCAGGTCTTGGGAACGATTTGGTTGTACGAGACACCTTCGCCGGGGTAGCCCGCTAACTTCGCCGCGATGCTGTTAGGCTGCGCGGTCTTTACGGCCGAAAGAAATTGTGGAGTCTCATACCAGTTGGTCCCAGTTGAGAGAGAGTTGCTTCGCAAGGTTTCATAAGAAAAGAAAAAGAACAAGTGGTTACGGACAATCGGGCCGCCCAGACTACCGGCCCATTGATTGAAGCGGTCGTTGTCGCGCTGAACCGGGTTGTTTGGCCCGTTCCATCGCTGGTAAGCGTTCAGTCCCGGACGATCACCTTTCATGAAGGCACTGCCATGAAACTGGTTGGTGCCGTTCTTGGAAACGACCAGAACCTGCGCGCCGCTGTTACGGCCGTTCTCGGCGCTGTAGGGGCTCGATTGAACCGTGACTTCTTTTACAGATTCTTCGTTAGGCGTTATGACGGCGGCACCGCCCCAGGCGAGACTATTCACCTCGACACCGTCTATCTCAAAGCTGTTCGAATTGTTGCGGGTCCCGTTCGCGCTTACCTGAACCTGATTCTCGGTCTGAAAAATGCTGCTGGTGGCGCTGGCTCCCCCAGGTCCAGCCGAGCCGGGCAAATTCTGCGACCCGCTACCGCCAGCGGCGCGAGCGTTATCGCCAAATGTTCCAGGCGCCAGCGCGACCACTTGAAACGGATCGCGACCAAATGTAGGCAGCGCCTGAATTTCCTTGCCGGAAAGGGTGCCGGAGATGGTGGCGGTTTCGGTATTGACTAGCGGGGCGGCGGCAGCGGCGCTCACAGTTACCGTTTGGGCTTCATGAGCGAGGGCCAAGTGGACATCCTGTGCTTGTGCCTGTTCGGAGGCAATCACAATTCCGGTGAGCGTTTTCTTCGCAAACCCTTGCTTTTCCACCGTGATGTCATAGCTCCCGGGAGCCAAGCCGCTGATCGCGTAGACCCCGGAGCCTGAAGTTGTTGCGCTTTTCGCAATGTTGGTTTCGCGACTAGTAAGTGTCACAGAGGCATCGGGAACCACTGCTCCCTGCGCGTCCGTTACGGTACCTTGCAGGCTGGCGCGATACTGGGCAGTTACCGGCATTGTAAGTGCGGTAAAGAGAGAAAATGCACTAACTGCAAAGGGTAAGCGACGCGCGCGCGTCTTCCTGGACGTAAATTGCATGGCCGACCTCTTTTGTGAAGACCGATGCGGAAACGGCCCTCACCTAGCTCGGAAAATATGACTTCACACGGAGTTCTTGCGTTGCACTATTTCAGACAGCGTGAGAGACTTCCGCTGTGAGGCGACTATCTCCCGCCAGCTTACTGTTGCTTTTACTAGCGTGCTATGGGCACGCGCAGTCGGCCTATTTCACGCGGGTCTTTTTCGATAACAGTCTGACTCCGGACCGCTATTACCATAGCAACGGCCAAGCCTCGGCCCCCAGCACGCTGCGTCTCGCCGGCGACAAACTGCCGGTCGAAACAAACATCTTTCTCACACCGCCGAACGCGCTTCGACTGGATTGGAAGTCCATGCCGGGCGGAGGTTGGGAAGCGGAAATTCGCCTCTATGAGTGGAGGAACCGGCAAATTTACTTCCGAGGCGATACGCTTTATTTCTGGTGTTACTCGGCGGAAGGGATTCGATCTGCCAATTTTCCGCACATCGTGTTGCGCGATAAGACCGGTAATTTTACTGAGCCGCTGAATGTTACGTGGCTTACAAGCGATCTTCCTCCGCGCCGATGGATGCAGATCAAGATTCCTCTCGATCGTTTTGCCACGGCATCCATCCGGCCTTTCGATCCACATCGCGTCACCGGCATCTTCTTCACCCAGGGCGCCGCGGACGGCACGGCACACACCCTGATCCTTGACGAGTTCAGGATCGATGCTGAGGATTCCAGCAAAATACAAAGCCCGCTGCCTGTGGTTCGTAACATGCGCGCCAAGGCGTTTGAACGGCATGTGACTTTGACGTGGGACGCCATTGACAGTGGGGAACTGGCGCGCTACGTCATTTATCGTTCGATGGATGGCGTCCCGTTGCGCCCAGTGGGCATCCAGATTCCGGGCGTGGAACGATATGCGGACTTTGTTGGTGAGCCCGGTCACAGAGTGACTTACAAGGTCACAGCTAGCGATCGAAATTACCGCGAATCCGCTTTCTCCGAGCCAGTGACGGTTTCTAGCTATGCCATGAGTGACGAAGAACTGTTGACGATGGTGCAGGAAGCTTGTTTCCGTTACTACTGGGACCGTGCGCAACCGGATTCGGGAATGACGCGGGAGAGTTTTCCGGGCGACGACGATATCGTGGCTACCGGGGCCAGCGGTTTCGGAATCATGGCGCTGATCGTTGGGGTGGATCGCGGCTTCATCACACGCGAGCAGGGCCTGCAGCGTCTGAAGAAGATTTTAGGATTTCTCGAGCGCGCGGATCGCTATCACGGTGTTTGGCCGCATTTTATGAATGGCCGGACGGGGCGCCGCATGCCGGTGTTCGGAATGTACGACAACGGTGCGGATTTAGTGGAGACATCGTTCCTGATGGAAGGGCTGCTGACGGCACGGCAATATTTCAAGACCGGTCCAGCCGGGAACGAGGTCTACGACAGGATCACGAAGCTGTGGAATGCGGTGGAATGGGATTGGTTCCGGCGGACGGCGAACGGTGACGCGCTGTATTGGCACTGGTCACCCGAATATTCGTGGCACATTAACCATCGGTTGACTGGTTGGAACGAAGTGATGATCACCTATCTGCTGGCCATTGCTTCGCCGACGCATGGCGTACCGGCCAGCCTGTATTACACGGGGTGGGCCTCGGGCGACGATTACGCTAACCGGCACACATATGAGGGAATCCACCTCGACGTTGGGCTGGGATCCGGTGGCCCGCTGTTCTTCACGCATTATTCCTTCATGGGGTTCGATCCGCACGCGCGCGACCGGTTTGCCAACTACTTTGACAATAATCGGAACCAGGCGCGTATCAATCGCGCTTACTGTATTCGAAATCCAGGCCACTTCAAGGGCTACGACGAGAACGATTGGGGGATCACGGCGGTAGATGGTCCCAAAGGTTATGTACCTTATGAGCCAAATCCCCGGTTGGATGATGGCACGATTGCACCGACAGGAGCGATCGCGTCATTTCCTTACACGCCTGAGGCATCCATGCGGGCGTTGAAATATTTTTATCGCGAGTTTGGCGACCGCCTTTGGGGCATTTATGGATTTCGCGATGCGTTCAACCTACAGGACGATTGGTTTTCCAGAATTTATATGGGTCTGAACCAAGCACCAATGGTCGTCATGATTGAGAATTACCGGACGGGCCTCATCTGGAAGGATTTCATGGCCAACTCAGAAATCCAGGCGATGGTTCGACGCGTAGGTTTTCGGACGTTCCCAGCGTCGCCGCCAGTCCCCAAAATCCGCTAAATGCCAGTCCCGGCCACAAGAAATACACTGACAAAAGGGGGCCGCGACGTGCGATCTAGGGGCGCTTTGGCACTGATCCTGTTGGGAGCGGCGGCGTGTTATGCCGCTTCTCCGCTGGTTGAGCGGGTGAACAAAACCGCGTTCATCCAACTCGAGGCGGAGAGCTTCAAAGAACTGACTCCACAGCAACAGGCGCTGGCGTATTGGCTGACGCAGGCGTCGATTGCGATCGATCCTATTTTTTACGATCAGCTCTCGCGCTTCGGTTTGCGGGAAAAGCAGATGCTCGAAGCGGTGGCCGCGCACAAGGACCGGGTGGACGGCGAGCTATACGGCCGCATCCTCGAATTTACTAAGTTGTTTTGGGCCAACAAGGGCAATCATAACGAGCAAACGGGCCAGAAGTTTTTGCCGAAGTTCACCGCCGGGGAGTTGGAAGGCGCACTCGAACAATCCGGCCGGAAGGATCTCAGCGCCGAAGTAGCCACGGTAAAGGACTCGTTATTCGATCCAAATTTCGAGCCGATTCTCACGGCGAAGAGTCCCGAAGGCGCCAAAGACATCATTCAAGCGAGCTCGAACAACTTCTATTTTGGCGTGACGCTGGCGGATCTGAAAAATTTCACGGAACACTACCGGCTGAATTCGCGAGTGGCAAAGGTGGGCGGCAAACTGGTGGAGCAGGTTTATCGAGCCGGCACACCGGACGGGCGTGTACCGGCCGGGCTCTATGCGAGCTACCTACGCAAAGCCAATGGGTATCTCGAAAAAGCGCGCGCGTATGCCGATCCGGCGCAGGCGAAGGTGATCGGCGATCTGATCCGCTATTACCAGACGGGCGAATACGCGGACTGGATTCGATTCGATGTCGATTGGGTACAGAACAACGGGCCGGTGGACTTCGCGAACGGCTTTATCGAGACGTATCGCGATGCGCGCGCCGCCAAGGGGACCTCGCAGAGCTTTGTGTGCGTCACGGATCAGAAGCTTTCGTCCGCCATGCTCAAAATCGCCACGAACGCTCAATACTTCGAAGACCGGGCGCCCTGGGACGCGCGATATAAACAGGAGGCCGCGCGGCCGCCGATCGCCAAAGCGGTAGAGACGATCGTCGAAACCGGGGATTTTCATGTCACGACGATCGGCGATAATTTGCCGAACGAGAATGAGATTCACGAAAAGTATGGATCGAAGAGCTTCCTGTTCACGAGCAGCTCACGGGCGTTCGATGAAGCGATCGGGTATACGGTGCTCGAGGAGTTTGCATCGTCGCCACAGGAGATCGAACGCGATAAGAAGTATGGCGCGGAAGCGGAAGAGCTGATGACCGCCATGCATGAAGTGATTGGGCACGGCTCGGGCAAACTGAGCCCCAAGCTGACTCACAGCGCGGGTTTCTACCTCAAGGAATATTACTCAACTCTCGAAGAAGGACGAGCCGACCTGGTGGCCTTATGGGACGTTTTCGATCCTAAGCTGAAGGAGCTGGGACTCGTTTCGTCGAACGATGTCGGGCGCGCGATGTACGATTCGGCGGCGCGCGTGATGTTGACCCAACTGGCGAAGATTCCGAAGGGCAACACGATCGAAGAGGACCATCAGCGGGACAGACAGTTGATTGCCCGCTACATCATGGATAAGACCGGAGCGATCGCGATGGAAACCCGCGACGGCAAAACCTATGTAGTTGTAAGGAGCTACAAAACAATGCGCGCAGGTGTGGGAATGCTGCTGGCGGAGTTGATGCGCATCAAGGCCGAGGGCGACTACGGCGCCATTAAGGCTCTGATCGACCGCTACGGAGTGCATTTCGACCCGAAGCTGCGGGATGAAGTCGTGGCGCGCTACCAGAAGCTGAATCTGCCGACGTATTGGACCGGCATTAATTCCGATCTGACGGCCCAGTTCGACGGACAAGGGAAAGTGGAAAAAGTCAGCATCGGTTACCCACGCGATTACGTCAAACAACAGTTGGAGTACAGCGCGATGTATGAGCGGCCGGAATAGCGCGGGGTTTGCGTCCGCGGTGCTCGCCACCGTTTGTCCGCTTTGTTCGCAGTTTTACACCAAGTTAGAACCGCAGACGACGGCAGCCTTCGAAGCTTACATCCAGAAAGTGGAGCAGCAGCTCAAGAGCCGTTGGGACGACCGGCAAGCGTTTTTTTCGATGGCGGCATCGGCGGACGACCGCCGGAAGTTGATGCGCGGGGACTTGCTGATACGGCCGGTTGCGGGAGGCCAGAACCCGATTGAGGTCCCGGACGGATTGATTCACGATTGGACGGGCGCGGTCTTCATTCCGAACGCTAACATGCAGACGGTTCTGACGATTTTGCAGGACTTCGATCGCCATTCGCATATTTATCCGGAGATTATCCGCTCACATCTGATCCGGCATGAGGGAAACGATCTGACCGGATACTGGCGGCTCGAGAGGAAGCAGCAGTTCGTCCCGGCGGTGTTCGATGTGGAGCAGGCGGCCCATTACCGGCAGATCGGGCCCAATCGATGGATCTGCCAATCGCATTCTGAAAAGATCCGTGAAGTAGAGGACGCGGGATCGAGTAAAGAGAAGGACATGGCGCCGGGCGAAGGGCTTGGCCTGATGTGGCGCTTGGACGCATATTGGAGCCTCGAGGCCGATTCCGGCGGCGTGTTGGCCGAATGCCGGACGGTTTCGCTTTCGCGAAGCATTCCGAATGGCATGGGTTGGATGATTAAGCCGTTCATTCAGAATGTGCCGCGTGAATCACTGATGTCAACACTGCGGAACACCCGGCGGGCGGTAGAGGCGGAAGGAAACGCGCCGAAATAAATTGGCGCGCGGAACGTCCATGTGTGAGGTGAACAGAATGACAGATACGCAAGACAAGACGCTGCGCTTCGTGTACTTTTTGCTGGGCATCGCACTGCCGCTGGCTGGATTTGCTATTTGGGCCAAGAGCAGCCAGGGAACCCGCAGGGCCGAAGTGGATAAGGCGCACGACATCACGGTAGAGGACAGCTTTCCAGCGAGCGATCCGCCATCAGCTTGGTAAATCAGACGGCCGTTAGTCCGTTATACTTAGCGATTAGATGGATCGCAAACAGTCCTCTTTTCAACCGCTCGCGTTTACGCTGACGGTCCTGGCGGCTTTGGTGCGTTTGGTGCCGCACCCTCCGAATTTTGCTCCGATCGGGAGCGTGGCCCTTTTTGGAGGAGCCCGGCTGCGCGGATGGCAGGCTTACCTGGTTCCGGTCTTGGCGATGATGGTCACCGATCCAATCCGGAGCTACATGGAAGGCTACGGGTATCCGGCGTACTCGGCAGGAACCGCGGTGATCTATGGTTCTTTTCTGATCAGCGTATTTTTGGGACGGCTGTTTCTGCGAAAGTCCACGAATCCCGTGCGAATCGGAACCGTGGCGTTAGCCGGTAGCGTGCAATTTTTCCTGATTACCAACCTAATGTCGTGGTGGGGAATGTACACGCATAGTGTGGCGGGCCTATTAGAGTGCTACACGGCAGCGCTTCCCTTCTTTGCGCGGACGGTAGCGGCGGATCTGTTTTACTCAGGCGTTTTGTTCGGTGCCTATGCGCTGCTGAGCCGCCGGCTGGAAGCCGGGCACGACGCTGCAGCCGCTCATTCGTAGCGCAGGGCTTCGGTAGGGTTCAATTGTGAGGCGCGGCGCGCCGGAAGCAAACCAAAACCCACGCCGACTACAAAGGAAACGCCAAAAGCTACAATCACCGACAGAGGCGAGGTCGGAACGCTTACTCTGTCCGTAAAGAGCCGGACGCTTAGCGGTAAGGCGAGCCCAATGACGATGCCGATCGCTCCGCCCGTCAGGCTGATCAGTACGGATTCCACCAGAAATTGCAGCATGATGGCACGGCGGGAAGCGCCCACGGCCATGCGTAAGCCGATTTCTCGAGTCCGTTCCGTTACGGTGACGAGCATGATGTTCATGATGCCGATCCCGGAGATAATCAGCGCGATGGCGGAAACAACGATCAGCACCAGGGTGAGCACAGTAGCGATCTGATCGGCGGTCTCGAGAATGGCCTGCAAGTCCTGAACATTGTAAGTGGCGCCGGGGCGGTGGCGGCGCTTCAGTATGTCCGTCACCTCCTGCTTCACCGCCGGAACGTCCGCGGCATTTCGCACTTCTATATAGACGGGCTCGATGCGCTCAAATTCGGTGAAGTATTTCATCACGGTGATCGGGATCAGGATGGTTTCATCGGTGATTTCCCCCTGCCCCATCGTGCTGGTCCGCTCGCGGAAGGTGCCGACGACGGTAAATTGCAGTTGACTGATCTTGATCGTTTGGCCGAGCGCAGCGTCCTGGCTGCCGAAGATGCGAATCGCGAGCTTGTTCGTCAACAGTGCAACGTGCTCACGCAAGGTCATGTCACTCGCGTCCAGAAGGCGTCCCCGGAGGAGCTGCAGGTTGCGAACAACGGCATATTGATCGTCCACGCCATCGACCGTGACTTCGCGGATCTTGCCGTTGATCACGATCGCGTCGTGCGTGTTCATCACGGCTGTGGCGGCGATGATGGTGCTACCGAGAGTCTCACGGATAGCCTGGACATCGGCTATCTTGACGAAGTCGGCTTGCACCTGTGCGGTGTTCGCGCCACCGGCTTCATAATCGGCATATACCAGGTTGGAGCCGACGCCTCGAATCTCCTCGAGAATCAGGTTTTTGCCAACAAGAGAAATGGTGACAACAAGAATGACCGAGGCGTTACCGATGATGAGACCGAGAGCGGTGAGAAAGGTTCTGAGCCGGTTGGCGTGGAGCGCTTCCAGGCTGAAGCGAATCGCCTCGGCTAAATCCATCTACAAACGAGCTTAGGCCCCGCCTACCTGTTTCAGCAAGCGGCGGGCTTCCTGTTTGGGAGGATCGTCGACGGTGATGGGGGCGTGGACGTATTTCTCAAGAAGCAGTTTGGCCTCATCGAGGTTACGCTTTTGCTTGATCAGCACGTCGGCGCGCGCAAACCATACTTCGGGAGCATTGGGATTGACGTTCTGCGCTTCGAGGAAAACGGCGTCGCTCTCACGATTGCGCCCTTCGTTGGCAAGAAAGCGGGCGAGCGCCACCAGATGACCGACTTCGTGCGGGGCGGCGGCAACGGCTCTTCGGAAATGTTCTTCAGCGCTTTGATATTCCTTGCGCTTTTGCGCCAATTTCGCCTGTTCGAAATAAGCCTCGGGAGGATCGATGGCCGCAGTCCGCTCCGCTATCGCGGCTGCCTTGTCGTAACCACCGCCAAGAAAGCCGGGAGCTTCCAGATAATAGTCGAAGACATCGCTCAAAGCGTCACGGTTTTGGGGATCGAGTTCCACCGCTCGCTCGAAAGCCTGACGCGCCTTGGATGCATAGCCGGGCGCCATCAAGGGATTTGAAGTTTCGGCGCGCTTCCCGTAGCAGCGGCCCAGCCAATCGAAATATTCGGCGTTCACCGGCTGAAGAGCAACCGCTTTCAGAAAATAATCGGTAGATTTCTTGAAATCGCCGAGCATGAAATAATCGCGGCCGACCAGGAAGTTGGTCGGGCCATCGGAGCTATGTTTATCCAGCAGGGCAAGCGAGGCGTCAAAATCGGTCTGTTTGTAGAGGCTTTCGGCCTTTGAAAGGTCGTTCGCATGCACCAAGCCCAGTGAGCACAGTGCTAAAGTGGCCCAACGCGGAACGTAACTAGAAAGGCTTGCCAGCGATCTCCCCTTTGTACGAAACATTTTAACCCCCCATAGCACCCGGAACTACCTACACAGATGCGGGAGGGTAGAGTCAGGTTGCGAAACCTTCGCAAGCACCCGTAAACATATGAATCTTCTCACAGTGTGGCAGGAGTTACCCGTTGGGGGAAAGGTATAGTATGGTTAGGCTGAAACTTCGACTGAGGAGAGATAAAAACGCTATGTTCGCCGGGTTGCGACGCTCGCTGTTCTTAAGTAGTTCGATTCTGGTGTTGGTCTCGACCGCGTGGGCGCAGACGACGACACTCGAAGGCGATGTAAAAGATGACAACGGCCAGCCGCTTAAGGGCGCGATGATTGTCCTGAACCGCACCGACATCAAAGGGCACTATCAGGTGAAGTCGGACAAGCATGGCCACTGGCTCTACACGGGATTGCCTTCCGGGAACTTCGACATTAGTTGCGAAGTAGACGGCAAGGTGATGGACTCGGTGAAAGGCGTCCACTCGTCGTACGGCGATAATCCACCGATTAACTTCGATCTGCGGAAAGTCAAGCAATCGCAACAGGCGGCGGCCCAGGCGAATGCGAGTGGCGAGCTCACGAAAGACCAAGAGCATGGGATGACCAAAGAACAGAAGGAGCAGTTCGAGGCGCAAGCGAAGAAGAACGCCGAGATCAATTCGAAGAATAAAGCATTGAATGACGCCTACAACGCCGCGACGGATTCAATTAAGGCCGCCGGTGCCGAGCCGGACAAAGCGCAAAAGGCGGTCAAGTACCAAGCGGCGATCGACAGCCTGAACAAAGCGGGTCAACTGGACGCTAACCAGGCAGCCATTTGGGACAGCCTGGGCGAGGCATACACCGGTTTAGGGGACACGCAAACGGGCGATGACCGCACGAAATCGTACGATGCGGCGATCGCCAATTACAACAAGGGTTTAGCCATAAAACCGGGTGACGCAGGGGTGTACAACCAGATTGGAAATCTCTACGGCAAAGAGAGGAAGATTCCGGAGGCGACGGAAGCTTTGACCAAGGCGGCGCAGTTGGACCCAACGATGGCGGCGAAGGCGTACTTCAACATGGGCGCGAATCTCGTCAACGGCGGCCAACCGGAGAAGGCGGCCGATTTCTTCAAGAAAGCGACGGACGCAGACCCAAACTATTACGAAGCATGGTATCAGTACGGCAGCCTGCAAATGATGCAGGGCAAGGTGGACCCGAAGACCGGAGCGCAGAGTTATCCGCCCGAGACCGCGCCCGCCTTGCGAAAATACTTGGAACTGCAACCGAACGGCGTGCACGCCCAAGAGGCGACCGCAATGCTGCAAGCGATGGGTGAGAAGGTAGAGACGAAGATTACCAATCCCGCGGCGACCAGCAAGAAAAAGAGGTAAAAGGCCCGGCCTTAACATGTTTCGCGCACTGCTTGAGCTGATCATCACGATTTTGGTGGCGATGGTGGCTCGAGCACTCATTTCGAGTGTCCTAAAAGGCTTTGGTAATGCCTCCAGCCAGGCGTTCCGGGAGCAACCGCCACAGCAGCAGCCGAATACAGGAGCATCGCGCGCGGCGCCGCAGACCGGACGGGAACTGCACAAAGATCCGGTTTGCGGAACCTATGTAGCGGAGTCCACCGCTTTCCGGCGCCAGGTGGGGGGGACTACTTTTTATTACTGTTCGGACGCATGCAGGGCCCGGCATGCGTTGGCGGCAAAGTAAGATCACGCCGAAATGGTGAGCAGCATCGGGTCTTCGGCGCGAGCTTGCCGGGTGATCCACTCATACAGGTTGATCACCGGATAAGCCGAAGCACGCGCTTCATCGATGGCCCGGCCGTATAGTTTGGAAAGCTGTAAAGCGCACGTTTGAATCCAGGCGCTTGCTAAAGACAGCAGGCCGCCCTCGTGAAGAGATCCGAAAGCGAACGCGCGCGGAAATGCGAAGCGCAGAGGCACCAGGAAGCCATCCGCTTCGAGCACAAGGGGAGAAAGAAAATGCGCCAACGGCCGCCGGCCAGTTAAACACTCACGGGCGTAGGAGAGGGCCTGCTCCTTAGCGATTGGCGGAAGCGCAGGAATCGTCAGATCCCCTTCGATCACCATCTTGTCTTTATAGATTTGGCGGAGCCGTTGGACGATGAGCCAGGCGCGAGCGGCCGGATCGCCAGTAGGTTCCTGGCCGGCAAGGTTATTCGCCGCGCGGCCGGTCAATTCGAGGGGATGTACCTGGAACAGGACCGCGCCTTGCCGCCAAGCGAAATCGGCAGCCCATTCGAGCTCGGCGAGGTTGTCTCGAGTCAGCGTGAAGACAAAACCGAACTTCATGCCGGCGTCCCGCAAGAGAGCGAGCTTGTTTCTCATTTGCACAAATGCGCTCGAGAGGCCGCGAGTACGATTGTGGCGTTCGGGAGCGCCGTCGAGGCTGATGGCCACCATATCGACCAAGTCTTTTAATTCCGCTACGCGGCGTTCTGTAAAAACAAGCCCGTTCGTCACGAGCGTTACCAGCATGCCGTGGGAGTGCGCCGCATCGGCGAGAAGAGGCAAATCGGCTCGTAAGAGCGGCTCGCCGCCGGAAAAGCCGACGGCGTTGTAGCCAAGCCTCGCGGCATCCACAATCGCGTTTTTGAGGAGCGGAAACGGCAACGAATCGCGCTCCTCCGGTCCTGAGGAGGAATAGCAATGCGTGCAACGCAGGTTGCATCGCCGGGTGACGTGCACCTGGAACACGCGGGCCTTGGCGCCGGTAAGCAGCATGAAGCCGTCCTCCCTCTTTGCCGTTAGCCCACGGCGGGCATCCGCGTTTGCACGACGATTTGCTCCGGATTCAGCAAGCCGAGCGGGAAGACCTCGGAAATGCCGCCGAGCTGGGCGATCGTCTGCAAAAATCCATTGAATTTCGGGGGCAGAGGGAACGGAAATACGAAGGTTGGGCAAATTTCGTCGCCCGGCTCGAAGCCGACTTTGCCAGTGGGCGTTCCGGACGCGGCGGTTGCGGATTCGACAAGGCGTTTCAAGTCGTCTTTTGAGGTTCGATGAAGAATGGCCGCCACGATCTCGTCGGGACCGGCATGGCCTTTGGTTGGTTGTGGTGTCATACGTTAACTTCCTTTTTCTGATTGAAGAGGTCGTCTTCCCTGGGTAGTGCTTGCCGAACGCGAAACGTTACGCTGCGGCTGCTACAAAGGGAGATGATGAACTGGACGGCGACGGGAGCGATTCTGCTGGCCCTGGCGGTGATTACAGGCGCTTTCGGAGCGCATGGCTTGAAGGGCAGACTCGATGACTATTCGATGTCGGTCTATGAGAAGGCGGTGTTTTACCACTTTGTGCATGCCTTAGGCATCTTGTTGGTGGCGCTATTGGGGCGCAGCGGGGCGATCGGACCGGCGGGGCAAGCGCGCGTGGCGTGGCTGCTGTTGATCGGCATTGTGATCTTCTCGGGAAGTCTGTATGTGCTGGCGGTATCGGGCGTGAAAATGCTGGGAGCGATCACGCCCATCGGCGGTTTGGCGTTTATTGCCGGGTGGCTGGTACTCGCCTATGAGGCGCTACGTTCTCCGCGAGGTTGAGTCCGGATGGAAAGCAGTGTGCGGGCTCCGAGATCATCCGGCAACTGGTAGCGGCACAGCACTTCCGCGAGAACGCGATGTTTGGCGGCTTCGGCCAGTTCGGCATCCACTTCCGGCCCTTTGTAAAGGATCAAGCGGGCGCCGCGCTTGAGGGGAGCGGCAAAAAGGTCGAGAATGCGGTGCAGCGGGGCGACGGCGCGGGCGGTGATGATTTCCGGACATTGGGAAAGGGCGATCTGTTCGGCGCGTTCGGCCCTAACGTGCACATTGTGGAGTTCCAAAGATTCGACGGCGGAATCGACGAAACGCGCCTTCTTCTGGATCGATTCGGCCAACGTAAAGCGAATGTCGGGTAGCACCACCGCCAGCGGAACGCCTGGGAAGCCGGCGCCCGTACCGGCATCGAGCACGCGCTTGACTCCGGCAAAGTGCCGCCAGGGAGCAACGGAGTCAAAAACGTGCTTGACGGCGGCCTGCTGCGGGCTGATGATGCGGGTCAAATTCATTTGAAGGTTGGCGGCGAGGATCAATAGCAGATGCTGCGCCGCCTTTTCGATCAGGCGATCGCGATGAGGGAGGTCGGACGGAAGAACCCGCGCGAGTTCTTCAGCGAACTGCACGTCTTCATGATGGCATTGGGGGTACGCGAAGATAGGGGGGAATGTTAAGAGCCGGGATTGTGGGACTGCCCAATGTGGGCAAAAGCACGCTATTTAATGCCGTTACGCAGACACGAAAAGCGCTGGCGGCGAACTATCGGTTTTGTACGATCGAGCCCAATACCGGAGTGGTAACCGTGCCGGACGAGCGCTTGGAAGTGCTTTCGAAGCTGAGCAAATCACAAAAGGTCATCCCAGCGGTTTTCGAATTTGTGGATATCGCCGGATTGGTGAAGGGCGCGAGCAACGGTGAGGGGTTAGGCAACCAATTTCTCGGCCACATTCGAGAAGTGGATGCGATTATTCAGGTAGTCCGCTGCTTTGAAGATGCGAATATCGAGCACGTGATGGGTACGGTTGATCCGGTGCGCGATATCGAGGTGATTAACACCGAGCTGGTGCTGGCCGACTTGGAGTCGGTCGAAAAAAGGAAAGCAAAGCAGCAGAAAGCGGCGAAAAGCGGTGACAAGAAGGCGCTCGCGGAGGTAGAGCTGCTCGAAAAACTGGACGCGCATCTGAATAACGGCAAGACGGCGGTCACCTTGGAGCTGACGCCGGAAGAGAAGGCCATGGCAAAGGGATTTTTCCTGCTGACGGCGAAACCGACCCTGTTCGCTTGCAATGTGGCGGAAGGCGAGCTGGCGAAGGCCGACCAGAACAAATTTGTGCAGGAAGTTCGGGAGTATGCGCGCGAGCATCACGATACGAGCGCCGTGGTGGTATCGGCCGAAATTGAATCCGAGCTGGTTACGCTGCCGGAGCCAGAACAGCGCGAGTATCTGGCAGACCTGGGAGTGGACGATACCGGATCAAGCCAATTGATCCGGGAAGCCTATCACCTGCTGGGCCTGCGCACCTACCTGACAACCGGGGAGAAGGAGACACGCGCTTGGACCATTCATGCGGGCGACAAGGCTCCGCAGGCGGCAGGCGTAATTCATTCCGATTTCGAGAAAAGCTTCATTTCGGCCGAGTGCGTGTCTTATGCCGACCTAGTGGCAGCCGGATCCTTCGCGCGGGCGCGTGAACTCGCGAAGCTGCGAACAGAAGGCAAAGAGTATGTGGTGCAAGATGGCGACGTGATCGAGTTCAAGACCTTTCTGTAGCCGCTTCGCCGGTTAGCGCCAAGACGAGGGTTTCCATGATGAGCCGGTCATCCTTATAGCCGTCACGGAATTTCCTGTCGGTCTGGTAGATCAGCGCGACGGCCGTGGTCAGGTGGGCGCGGGTAAATGCGTTCGCGGTGGCGACGACCTGTTCGGCGCGGTCACGCCACATACGTACACCGATTTTTTGAAAGAAGCCTTGCGCCTGCTGCGCCGAGCGAATGCGCTCCTCCTTGGCAGCAAGCGCGAGCCGGAACTGAGTGCTCAAAAAGGTGAGGGCGAGCGGCAAATATTCGCCGTCGCGGACGAGGATGTCCAGCGAGCGCAGCGCGCTCACGCGGTCGCGTTTGCCGAGCGCATTCACCAAGGCGAAAATCGTGGCCTGGGCCGCGTTGGGAACCAGCGTTTCCAAATCCTCCATGGTGACGCTGCGATCGACACCGACGAACAGCGAGAGTTTCTCAATTTCCGCCGCCAAACGGTAAGCGTCACCGGCCACGGCATCCAGCAGTGCCGCCAGTTCAGCGCCGCCCATGCGAATTCCGAACTTCTTGACAAGCTGCTGGGCGAGAAAACGGCTGGATTCCGGTGTAAATTGCCGGAATTCGACCACCGCGGGGATGGAGGAGTAGTATTTCTCGACACGCTCGAGTTTGGGGCGATCCTCGGAGCCGAAATCGTAGCGGCTGCACTCGAACACCAAGATCATTCCGGGAGTAGCGGACTTCAGGTAGGCGGCGAGGTCAGATCCGGCGGGTTTTCCTTCGTCTTCTCCTTCCTCACCACTGGTAAAGCGGCGAGGCAGCGCCACTTCTGCGCTACTCACCCAAATCACCCGGTCTGAGGAGAACAGCGAGAGCGAGCGGGCGTCGTCCAAGACCTCGGTGAGCGTGGTATTTTCGAGATCGCTTTCGGTCAGCCCATCCATTCTCGCCGGGCCCGGCAGCACGCGATCGAGAAGCGCATCCTTGCACAGACGTCTCTGGTATCCCTCCTGTCCGAGAAACAAATAGGCGGGCGATAAAGGTTGTTTCGCAATTCTTGCAAGAAACTGTTCGGGGCTCAAAAGTTTTCCACTACGGCGCTAACGACATCGTGCGCCACCTCGCGGCTCAGACGATCGAATGCCGGACCGCTCTCGTCAAAAAACTGGTGCGCATTGACAGCCTGGGCGTAATCTTGATGAAAGGCCCAGTTGGGCCGCGAATAGAGGACCTTGCCGGTGGTCCGTTCCGTGAGACGCAGCGTCAACGACACGGCAACGCGAACGCTGGTTGCGTTGCCGGTCGATGGATCGGCCACGGTGGGATAGATTCCAACGGAATTTATGGCGCCAGTCAATACGGCATCCGCCAAACTGGGATCGTTGACGATCCGAAACCGGGTTCTGGCCGTAAACTCCCGGGCTATCTCCTGCGGAAGAGCGTCGACTAGTTTGTAGCGAGTCGACGTCGAACCAAATGCGGGGATGGAAATCGTCTCAACGCTCTTCGGCACCAGGTCCGCGCGGCCGCCGACATGGTAGCCGCAAGACACAAGCGCCAGTGCGGCAAGGGCCGCCGCTGCTCTCATTTCGAGGCATCCGCCATCAAAAGATCCGACGTGGCATCGGCAGTCAATCGAAGATTGTCGCAGACGGCCCAGAGCCAAGCCGCTCGAGGATTATTGGGGTCCACGCGAATGTCTCCGGCAATCAGGCCACTTTGGCCCGTCGCGCCCACGCCGTCTGGAGCTTCCTCGGAAGGTCCGCGCACCTCGATCTGCGCAGATGCCAATGCTTCCGCCACCGCTGCCGACGTGATATTCGAGGCAAACTCCACCCACAGCGAAATGCCGTACCCGTGAAAGACGGGCGCCTGAATCAAGCGGAGGGAAGGCATCGGCGGAACCGTATCTTTATCTTTGGCGAAGGTGGTGGCGATATGGCGCTCGATGCGCTGCTCTATGGAGGCGAGCGGGACCGCCGCGTCTTCGCCGTATTGCGCCAGCAAGTTGAAACTCAACTGCGCGTCAAATATTTTCTTGGGGAGGAGTTTGAAGGCTAACAGGCTCGCGGTTTGTTGATGCAGCTCGGCGAGCGCGGCCTTGCCCCGCTCGCTAGCGGGCTCGAACACGTTGACTACGCTGCGGATCACCGGCTGGTAGCGGACAAGTCTCCGTAAAACGAGCGCCACGGCGCTGGACGCGGGATGCGCCGGCACTAGCAACCAATCGGCTTTGGCGCTCACTTCTCCAAGAAGCGGAGCGATAATTCGCGCCTCGGGATGATGCTCCAGGTGACCTGTGCAATCGATGATCTTAGGCCGGCGGCCGGCCGCTTTCGCCAACTCATATGCTTTCGAGGCTCCTTCGGCAGAACCCGCGACGACGATCGCTTTACTACCGCGAACCGCATCGGCATTGAGAGGCTCGAGAAAAACGGCTTCGCCCTCTTGCTCGCCAAAGCTTCCGTCGCCGCTCGAAGCAAAGCTGGTAATGCGAACGCCCTTTTGGCGCACACTCAGTACTTCCTGGAGCTCGCGGCCCAGCAAGGTTTCGCTGCCCAACAAGCCAATCCTGGTAAGGGTCTCGATTTTTTCGGATGATTTAGCCAATTTGGTGCTCCGGCAATGGCGCAGGTGGGCGCGATTTGGCGCGCCGCCGAACGATTCCGCTGAAACGCATGACAATACCGCTCAGAAGATAGGCGCACGAGGCGGCCAGCAAGACCGGCTGCGACCACTCCCAAATCAGGAACGCCACTCCTCCCACTAGCAAGACGGTCAACGGAGTCCGAGGTTTCGACACGCTGATCTGCTTAAAACTCGGATAGCGCCAGGTGCTGACCATCAGCAACGAGACGATGCCAACGACAATCATCCAGGCAATACAGAAAGTGAATGAGCGTACCGGCGAAGTATCCATGTAGACGGCTGCCGCCACGAAGCCGGCGCCGGCCGGGATCGGCACCCCGACAAAATATTTGCGATCGGGCCGGCCTGGATTCTTGGGGGTCGGGTTGGTTTGCACGTTAAAGCGCGCGAGCCGGACCGCGCCGCAAAGCAAATAAAAGAAAGCGACCAAGTAACCGGCGCGGTTGAGGTGGCTCTGCAGGTTCGATTCGACGGGAGCCACAACGAAGAGTACACCCCATACAAAAACGAGAACAGCAGGCGCGATGCCAAACGTAATCACATCAGCGAGCGAATCCAGCTCGCGGCCGAAGTCGCTGGTGGTGTGTGTCATGCGCGCGATTCGGCCGTCGAGGCCGTCGAAGAGAACGGCGAATATGATGGCCTTGGCGGCCACCATGAAATGCGGATTCGCGCCGAAGTCCCCGCCCTCGGCGGCCAGGGCTCCTTCGAAGGCCTGCAAAATGGCAATGAAACCCAGGAAAATATTCGCGCTGGTGAACAAGGTGGGCAGCGCGTAGGCGGCCCGGCGCGGTCTTTTTCCCGTGTTGGGCGGCCCCATGAGTCGCTCTCGAATGCTCAGACTGCTTCCTCCGGGGCTGCGAAAAACTCGGTTCGGCGAGCAAGAATGGTGGCTCCGCCTATGACTTTATCGCCCAACTGGACCGCCAGCCGCCATTCCGGTCCAAACAACACGTCGACGCGTGAGCCAAACTTGATGTAGCCGATGCGTTCGCCGGCGGCCACCGCGTCACCGCGATGTTTGTAGCAGACGATGCGGCGGGCGATCAAGCCGGCAATTTGGCGGCAGACCACGCGGCTGTTTTCGCCCTCCACCACCAGCGTGTTTTGCTCGTTGTCGGACGAGGCCGCCTCGTGACTGGCCACCAGGAACTTCCCCGGCTGGTAGACCACGTCGGAAATCCGGCCTGGAATCGGCGTGCGGTTTACGTGCACATTGAAGATATTCAGAAAGATGCTGATGCGGGTTTCGCCGGGACCGGACGGTTGGACGGAGACCACTTTGCCGTCGGCGGGCGCTACCATCACGTCGCCGGGCGGGAGCACGCGTTCCGGATCGCGGAAGAAATAGAGACAGAATGCCGCCAGGACATAAAAGGGAATACCGGCCCGGGGAGTCCAGAAGTAAGAGGATCCGAGCCCGAGTATGGTCAGGCCACAAGCATAGTAAATGCCGTCAGGGAGAATCCGCAAATCACTATTTTCTCATGAAGAGGCCGATGCGCCGAAGGCTCGTTTTCGGTAGGGTTGACCCAGGAAAATCTTGGCAAGATACGGCGAGCCCTTCATAAGCCTTACTTCGGTACCAAACTAGGGTTTTTCTTGCCGCGGCGGCCCATTGCTTATACCGTCCGCCTCAGGTTAGCGATATAGACAAACCCGGATGTCGAGACAAAAATGAGTAGATACGCAGTGGCGATTGGAATGCAAGTAACTTTTCTGCCGGCGGTACTGTAGTTCCGGAGCTCTGAAGCCGCTAAAGAAGATAAGTACCCGTGGCCGACCAAGCGACTAACGAAATCAAGCTGAAGGGCATCCAGAAGGCCGCGATCTTTCTGATTGCCTTGGGTTCCAAACAAAGCGCCGGGATTCTGAAGCACTTACCCGACGAAGAAACCGACCGGCTGGCAAGGACCATTGCGCGGATGGAGCACATCACGCAAGAGCAGGTCGAGCTCGCACTCGAAGAATACACGCAGTTTGTAGCTTCCCAAAAGCTCCTAGTCCGTGGAGGAATAGAGTATGCGCACAAACTTTTGGTGGAGGCCTACGGCGAAGAAGTTGCGACCCGGCTGATCTCGCAGGTTAGTCGGTCGCTTGAAAACGATCTGACGGTCTTCGATAATTTCCGCAAGGTCGATCCGCAACAACTCGCCAAATTTATACAGGACGAGCATCCGCAGACGATTGCCTTGATCTTGTCGCACTTGGATGCCGTGCAGGCGGCGCGGCTGATCAGCGCGCTGCCGCTTGAGGTCCGTAAGGAGATAGCCGTCCGGATGGCCGATCTGAATGAAATCTCTCCCGAAATTGTCCGTAACATCGCGTCGGTTATCGACCAGAAACTGAGAAGTCTGGGAGAGCTCAGCCGCGAGCAATTTGGAGGAGTCCGGGCGGTTGCGAACATGCTGAATCGGCTGGATCCAACCACCTGTTCGCAACTGCTTGATTCTCTCGAGACGGAGAACGCGCCACTTTTTGATAGCGTCCGTCGCTTCATGTTTGTTTTTAAGGATCTGGAACAACTGGACGACACCTCGATCAAGACGCTGATCTCAAAGGTCGATCGCAAAATTCTAGTGGTGGCGTTGAAGGGCGCGAATGAATCACTGCGGACGAAATTCGTGCAGACACAGTCGGCCCGGGGCGCGGAGATGATGCTCGAGGATATCAGCTCATTGGGCCCGGTGAAGCTCAAAGAAGTGGATGCGGCGCAGCAGCAGGTGATTGCTACCGCCCGCGAACTCGAAAAGGAAGGAGTCATCAGTCTGAGCGCTTCGGCCAGCGATCAATACGTTTACTGATCGCAAGTGTTACCGGCCGAATTAGAAGCAAAAGAGACAGAGCCACATGGAAACTCCCGATTTTCAAATCGTAGAAGACGTTAATCTCACGCTGCGGGCGGAACTGGATCAGCGAACCATTTCTTTTCCGGAGCTTCTCGGTCTCGAAGTGGACAGCATACTGAATTTGAGGCGGCCTACTGGAGAAAATGTCGACCTGTACGCCGGAAAGGTGTTGATCGGACACGGCGAGATTCTGGTAATCGAGCAGAGTCTGGCGGTACGTGTCGCCGAGCTGCGCGCTCGCTCAACACAGGAGGACGAAGAGGACGAAACAGAAGGGACAATCGGTCCCTTGGAGGGCAAAAATCGTTAAGGATAGATGGCTATGAAACAGAATACGAATCGCTTTCTTGAAATTTGGGTGGGCGAGTTCAGCCGGGCCGTTGAAGTATTCGCCGCCGAACCACCGGCAGCCGTCTACGCGGAGATCGAAGCGTCCGGCCGGGCGCAAGTGGAAGCGCAACTGGCCGGCTATCTCTGGTGGCAAGGGACGGTGGGATCGGAGGAAAACTTCGTCCTCTGGGTCGGGGCCGAACCGGCGTGTTGGTCTGCCTTGGGGAACGGGGTCGACAAGGGCAACGATGCCAAGCAAACGTACCTCGAAATGGTGGAGCAGGCCACCCAAGGGGCGGCCGCAGCAGTAAGCAGCGGCTTCGCTACGCCTTTGCGTTGCCGCGACGGCTCGGTGGGCGCGTTGACTTCTCTCGAGACGTTAGAACTGGCGGAAATTAAGATTACTTTTCGGAATGCTGCGCTGCCTCCGGTGATTCTCGCCATCGAACCGGCCGCGGCAAACGCGCTAGAAGAACAAGGGCCTGCCGGCAAGCGCCAGTCTGCGGAAGCTCCGGGCGCAGAGTTGCCGGGCACGGCGCTGAATGCGGCGCCTAATTTGGCACTTAATTCGGCACCTAACTCGGCATCTAAGTCACCCATGCTCGACCGTTTAATGGATCTACAACTTCCCGTGTCGGTTCTGCTCGGACGCGCCGTGCTCTCCGTTCGCGAGGTATTGAAGATCTGCCCCGGTTCGGTGATCGAGCTCGATCGCCAGATTGAGGATCACGTTGAAGTCGTGGTGCACGGCACAGTGGTGGCGCGGGGTGAAATCGTATCGGTTCGCGGGAATTACGGTGTACGGATCAAGGAAGTGATCAGCCGCCAGGATCGCATTGCTCTCAAGGACGCAGCCTAAAAGGAAGGCTTGACCGGTCCCTCGAGGCGGTAAGTTCATTATGAAGAAAGTCTTGTCTCAGGAAGAAATCGATGCGGTGTTTCAAGGAAAAGGCGCTGATTCCGGCCGGGAGCCGGTCCCCGAAATAGCTCCTTTCGATCTCAGCCATCTCGATCGCATTCCTAAGTCTCAGCTTCGCGCGCTCCACCTGGTACACGAGAATTTCGTCCGCAGCCTGGCTTCGAGCCTCTCGGCCTACCTACGTTCGTACGTAGCCCTTAATCTGGTCAGCCTGGAGCAAATCTCTTATTCGGAGTTCCTGGACGGTCTGTCATTTCCTACTTGCATCGCCTATATCGGGCTTACTCCTTACGATGGAACCGCGGTTCTCGAGCTGAACATGACCCTGATGTTCACCTTTATCGAGCTCTTGATGGGCAGCAAAGGACGGTCCGGAGCGCCTACGCAGCGTAAGATTACGGACATCGAAAAATCGATCATGCAGACTCTATTGCGGGTCGTCTTGCGCGATCTTAAGGAAGCATGGAAGTCGGTGGCCGACGTCGGGTTTTCGGTACAGTCTCTGGCTAGCGAGCCCCAGCTCACGCACGTGCTTTCGCCGGCCGAGGCGGTGATCGTCATCGCGGTCGACGTTCGTCTCGGGACTTCTTCCGGTCTAATGAATCTTGCGATTCCGTCCATCTTCATTAAGCGGTTGCGCCACAAGTTCGAACAGTTACAAAACGTGCGCAAGGCGCACAGGAACGAACGGGATCAGGCCTATCTGGCCGAGCTGGTGCAAGACGTGACACTCGATTTTGAAGCATTCATCGAGGGGAGCGCGATTGCCACCCGAACGCTGCTGGACTTGAAGGCCGGGGACATACTGATGTTCGATCATCCTACCGGCCAACCGCTGAAGGGCACGCTGAACGGACAGGAAAAATGGGCCGGGAACATCGTCCAAAAGGGCGATAAGCTGGTCTTCGAAGTGCAGGAAGCCATCGCTCGAAAGCATTCGTAGTTTTTACGATCTCACGCAATACCGGCAGTTGTCGAGCGCGGCTCGATATACTCACTGTCTGATCGCATGAATCGCCGAGTTTTTTTTCAATCGTTGGCTGCCGCCTCCTGTCTGCGGGCGGCCATTCCGAAGATGAAGATCACGAGGGTACGGGCCTATTCGCCGCCGCATCCGAATCCGCTTTTCAATCAGAGCGACCTGGTCATCACCATCGAGACCGACGCGGGGATCACGGGCATTGGCGAAGGCGGCTCGAAGGAAATGCTCGAACAGTGCGCGGGCCGGCTCATCGGGAAGGACCCACAGCATATCGAGCGCCTGTGGCAGGATATGTCCCGCGCGTTTTTCTATCCCCCGGGGCGCGAAAAGGAGGATGCGCTAGGGGCGCTCGATCTGGCGCTTTGGGATTTGAAAGGCAAAGTGCTCAAGCTGCCGGTTCACGAAATCCTGGGCGGCATGGTGCGCAATTATTGCGAATGCTATAACACGGCCGGAATCATTCCCGGCGTTCACCCCGGCATGAGTATCAAGGAGCGCGCGCAACTCGCCATCGCCGCCGGTTATCGCGCCTTTCGTATGGGGGCCGCCGACACGCTTCCCAATACAACTTTCAACACGCATGAGCGCCTCAACCAGCTCTACAAAGATTGTGAGCAGGCGCGCGAAGGCGTCGGTCCAAACGGCGATTGGGCGGTTGACTTCCACCAGCGATTCAATCTTTCGGAGGCAATTCGCGGCTGCGGCCTGATACAGAATCTCGCGCCTTTCTTTGTAGAGGATCCGGTGCGCGCCGAAGCCTTTCAGCAAGATATTCCGATTTTGCGCCGCAAGGTCGATGTGCCGATCGCCGCCGGAGAGGAATGGGGCAATCGCTGGGACTTCAACAAGCTGGTGGAGAACCACGACCTTGACTATGTGCGCGCCACGCTACCCAACGTTGGTGGGATTACCGAGATAATGAAGATCGCCGCGCTCTGCGAAACGCACTTCGTCGGCATGGTTCCCCACTTCACCGGACCGATCGCGACCGCGGCCCTGGTGAACTGTTTGGGTACATTTTCCGGACCGGTGCTCATGGAATACAACTTCCAGGGACGAACGTTACCCCATCTGCCGGTGTGTCTCGATTTCAAAGACGGCAAACTCTATCCGAACGAACGGCCGGGATTGGGGGTGGAGCTTAATATGAAAGCGTTGACACTCGTCACGGAGGTCACTGAACCGGTTACGAATCGGGCTCAGACGTACTTCCGTCCGGACGGATCGATTACAAACTGGTAGGCCGGCGCGTTTCTTGGAAAGTTGATATGATCCGACAAATGAAGGATCAAGCAATGAACATGCAGGAATACCTGCGGCGGCAAAGCCTTCAACGCGAACAGGAAAAGCAGCAACAAAAATACGATAAGCAGCAGGAGGAACGGCGGCGCAAGGATGAAGAGGCGATCAAGGCCATGCTGCCCTCTGTCTTTGCAAAGTTGCGCATCGAGATCGAGAAGGCGGTACACGAGTTCAACGCGCAAAATCCGGAATCCGCCATCACGCTACAAAGCGAGCCTAACCTGTGGGTGGCCCGGCGCACGTTTGAAGGCGTTCCGCGTGCGCTCGAAGCGGTGCTGGATAGCGCGCATAACGGTATTTACTGCAAAGTCGATTCGGGCTGCTCACGACGCTTGTCACTGACCAGGAGCGACATCGGCAACATCTATTTCCAGGTGGAGAACGAGAAAAAGACGCTCAGCATCGATCGGCTCGATTGCGTTGCGTTTCACCTGCTAGAGCTGATTTTGACAGAGCCGGTCTTGGCTCCTTCGGCCTAAGTTCGGCTGGGGCGGCTGGTGGGATTTGGAGCAACGCCGTGCGTTGCAAACAGGCAAGTTGCTGATTCTTCAAATCGCTCGAAGCGCTGCTTTCGCCCGTTGCGGGTTTTGGAGCTACAAATCAGCTACAGCTTATCGGCGTGCCGCTCAATGAGGAAATCGTGGACGCAGCGCGTAACGTCAAGGAGGCCCATGCTCTCGCGCGTCGGCCGAAGCGCTCCATCTCAAGAGCTGTTCGGGCTGGACTTTTCCTACCTCCTGCCGGGCTCGAGTTTTCCCACCATGAGTGGCCCATAAGACAAGGGGGCAGTCGTCAATAAATTTTTTCGTTGGGGAAATCAATGCTATGTTCACTGGCGACGCGGTAAGCTTATGGGCGAACATTTCAATAAAAAGATGTTTTTGAGTTAAAGGAGAAAATAAATGGCAAAAGAATCTGAGCGCGTGAAGAGTGAAGCCGGGAAGGCCATGCACTCTTCGAGCAAAGTGACGCGGAGCTTGGCTGGTGAAGTGCTGCGCCAAGCTCAAAAGAGCGGGAGCCGCAAGCGTTCCAGCAAAACGCGATAAAAACGGCAGCACCTTCGCCCGGCCAACTGGCGATCGCGAAGGTGCTGTTCGACCTCGACGGACGGCTCCTCCTGCGTTATGCCGGTCAATGAGAACAATGGGCACTGCCACTGAAA
>DASYAX010000112.1:0-7379 GCA_036501045.1 Bryobacteraceae bacterium | reverse complement strand
ATCTTTCTTTCCGATCTGGTGCGCGCGATTGAGACGCCGGTCATCTGCCAGTTCATCAAACCGCAGTATCGCGACAACTCCAGCGACCGCATGGAGATTTTCTTCAGCCACTCGCTGGCCATCCGCGACCAGCACGTTCTGCTGGTCGAAGGCGTGATGCATTCCGGAGTTACGACTGAATTTCTGATGAACAACCTGCGCAGTCGCGGCGCAGCCAGCGTCAAAATCGCCACTCTGCTCGATCGCCAGTCTGCCCGCCGCGTGCCGCTTCAACCCGACTACTTTGGGTTCCTGGTGGACAATAACTTTTTGATGGGCTATGGACTGGGCGCTCCCGACCAGAGCAACCGAAACCTACCGCATCTGGCGCTGGCGGGCGGCGTTTAAGACAGACGAATCGCGATCGCGCATGAGTTCAGTCGTCCCTACGGGACTACACTCGTTTCTCAGTCTACCCAGCGCTAAAGCGCTGGGCTAAGTTCCGACCGCCCCTTCGGGGCTAATCGTGAAGCAGTAGAGCCAACCGTAATCCGATGAGACCGAACCCACCCGCAAGGTGGAGGCGCGCCCGTGCACAGAAACACCTCGGCCGGCCCCTGCAAAATAAAAAGGCACGGGTTTTCACCCGTGCCAAATTCAGCTGACTGCTTTATTTCTTTTTTGGCGTTCTCTTCTTCTTTGTAGTTGTCGGTTTTGCCGGCGCAGCCTTCTCTCTGCCGCCAATCAGCGACAGTGAATCTTCTGCGTTGAACGGGAACTGCTTCACCGAAGTCTGCCCCGTCGTGCTCAACGTGACATCAACGCGGCGGTTGCTGGCGAGCATGATGGTCCGCTGATGGCTGAGAATCCTCTTACGCTCTCCCGCGGTTAGTTCAGTGTCCTGATCGACCGAATCCTTCACCTGCTCGGCGGTAAGTTGCTGCTCTTTGCCGAGCGCCTGGGTTTCGATGTTGGCTTCGGGAACGCCGTGCCCAACCAGGAAGCTCTTTGCGCTCTCAACGCGGCGTTCAGAGAGCTTCTGATTGTATTCAGCGGTTCCACGCGGATCAGTATGGCCGGCAAGGATCAGCTTCGCATCCGGCTTGCTTTGCAAGTATTGTTTGAAATCGCTGGCCAGGTCCGTCAGCGTAGCCTGCTGGCTTCTGATCAACCCGCCCTTCGGGTTAGCCGGAGTCGGCTGTGCGGTTGCGAAGTAAACGCTGTGCAGTGACAGTCGCTTTTCAAGCCGCTGCACTTCGGGCGACGGCGGCGGTGGCGGCGGAGGCGGCGGGGGCGCTTCCACTGTGACCTCGGTTGTCGCCGGAGTGTTCAGCCCGCGCTGATCACTGCACGTGGTGTTCACCGTCACCGTGGTCGTTGTGCCTGGCGAAACCGGCGGAGTATTAAGGGTCGCCGTATTGCCGCTGCCGGAAATCGTCCCACTGCTCGCGCTGTAGTTGCCCATGGTGACGGGAACATTGTCGGGGCTGGTGCAAGTGCAGGAAATCGTGACAGTTGCTCCGGCCGGCACACTGGTGGGACTCGCCGTGCAGGAAACCGTTGGCGGATTCTTCGGCGGCTCTTTCAGAGTGAATGCTCCCGAAGCGCTAGCCTGATTGTTCTTCTTGGCTCTCGGGTCGGTGACGTGCGCTTCAACGGTGCAATTCCCGCCGGCCGCGCCGTTGGTGTCAATGCTGGCAGTCGCGCCGTTGCCGGTGATCTTCCCGCATGTGCTTGTCCAGGCGTAGGTCAATTCGTGTTTTGGATTGAAATTGCTTGGTGTCGCGGTTGCTGTCAGCGGCTCGCCAACCATGGCTTCCGCGGGCTGCACAGAAACGTTGGCCGCGACCGTCGCGGTTTCGGGATATCCAAAGCTGAATACCAGTCCGGTGCGCAGGCGTGTGCCCTTCAATCCGGGGCGAGCGATGTCAGATGGAGCGAACTGCGGATAGTGATGTTGCGCGCCGACCCAGTCGGCTTCAAATACTCTCCAGGAAATCAGCTTGGTCGCTCGCAGGTCCATGCCGCCGCCGGCGATGCCGCCGATGCCGTTGCTGGCATCCAGCCCATTAATCCCCAACCGGTTGTAACTGAGCATGCCGTGAATGAATAGAGTGGCATTGTCCAGATGAAACGAGAATTTCGGGCCCACTGAAACCGTGGTTTCGTAGTTGTCCCAGTTGTGGCCGAAGTCACCTTCAAATCCAAAGTTCTGATTGAAGTTGTAAGTCAGGCTGGTGCCAAAACCTTTTGGCATATCTGGAATCTGAAATCCGGCTGGAGCCGCCTGGCTCCCCGGAATGGGAACGTTTCCGCCCGGATGCAGCCACTGATACCCAACGAAAAGATCGTACTTGGGTGTTTCGTCGTCTTGCGCCAGCAAGCTGTTTGCTGAAAACAGCAGCAGCCCCAAAAGGGCCAGCGTGGTCAGCAGGACGATTCGAGAATTACGCGAATGAGATGACATCAGATCCTCCATCTGACGCGGTAGAGTCGCATTGGGTCGGCGCTCGGCGTCGCGAAAACTTGTGGGTTAGTTGAACGAGACATGTTACGCGGGGTCAGCAGCCGCAAACAAGTGGCGGATAGAATTCCTGGAGAAAGGATTATTCCCCGGAGAAATCGGCTGTCAGTTCGAAACCATACGCGACGCCAAGCCGGAAATGATGAGCCCAGCCAGAACCGCGACCACGCAGCCAAGCGCAAGCATCTTTCGCTCTTGCGATACCGCAGCGTCGATGTCGCCCAGCGAACATGCCATCCGCACCGCGCCGCCCGAAACTGCTACCGCGACGTAAAGTACGGGAACCCCGAATTGGCCGCGGCCACGGGTTTCAACTCCGGTCTCTCCGCGCAACGCGGACTTAAATTCCGGCCTGTCGCCTTCGTTTTCAAGAGACACCAGCGGAATTTGCGAATCGGCAATGACTTTGCCGTTGCCATCGACAACCGTGGCCCGAGCGCCCGCCTGCTGGCCCGCTTGCGCGGTAAGGTCGGCGATCTTCGTGCTGCGATCGGTATTTACCCGGGTGGCAAACATCTGCGCCTTTTGAGTGAGGTCGCGGGTGATCTCCTCGCGCAGTGCTTTTTGCCAGAAGTTTTCAGCCGAGTAAATTGTCCCAAGGGCCGCGGCCGCTATAACCACCAGGAAAGAAATGAACAGCAGCACGAACACGCGCAACCGGCTACCCCGTTTCGCCGGTCCGCCGGCTACCGCATGCGCCTGGGCTTCAGTGGCCATTGGTGGTCAGGGCCAACGACAGCAACGCTTTCTGCTCGACGTCATGGGCTTTTGCCGAGCCGGTGGCCGGGCTCGGGCTAGCCGACCGTTTCACTGACATCACCGGCTTCTCCCCCGCCAGATGGCGTAGCCGCGGCAGCATATAGTTGAGCGCTCCCATGTTCGCCGGCTCTTCCTGCACCCAGACAATTTCGCGCACGTCAGCATGCCGGGCAAGTTCTGCCGCGATCTCCGCCTCAGGGAACGGATACATCTGTTCGACAAAAGTAATCGCGATGTCGGAAATTTTCTTCTTCGTCCGCTCCAGCTTGAGCTCGTGACCGATTTTTCCCGTGCACAAGAGAATGCGGCGCGCGTTGCTGACTGCGGTGTCGGGCCGCACGCGCAAAAAGCCGCTGCCGGAGAATTCCTCAATCGGCGAAGACGCTTCCGGATGCCGCAACATACTCTTGGGCGTGAACACCACCAGCGGCTTCCTCCACGGACGCAATGCTTGCCGCCGCAGCAGATGAAAATACTGCGCCGCGGTTGAGGGTTGGCAGACCTGGAAATTGTCTTGCGCTGCGAGTTGCAGAAAGCGCTCAATGCGCGCGCTCGAATGTTCCGGTCCCTGGCCTTCGTAACCGTGCGGCAACAGCAGCACCAGTCCGGAGAGCAGTGCCCACTTGGCTTCGCCGGCAACAATGAATTGATCGATAATCGCCTGTGCCACGTTGGCGAAATCGCCGAACTGCGCTTCCCACAAAACCAACGTCTCTGGAAAGTCGCGGCTATAGCCGTATTCAAAGCCGAGCACGCCGGCTTCGGAAAGCGTGGAGTTGTAAATCCGGCAATGCGCCTGGCCTTCAGCGATATGCTCCAGCGGCACATACTCTTGCTCGTTCTCGATATCGAGCAGAACCGAATGCCGCTGATTAAAGGTGCCGCGGCGGCTGTCCTGCCCGCTGAGGCGTACCGGAACCCCGTTCTTCACCAGCCCGGCAAACGCCAATGCCTCCGCCATCCCGTAATCCACGGCGTGCTTGCCTGCGCCCATCTCGGCGCGCTGCTCCAGCAGCTTCTTCACTTTGGGATGAATGTGAAAATCCGCTGGATAAGTTGTGAGCCGCCCGGTGAGTTGCAATAATTCATCCGCAGGGATCGCCGTCTCGGCGTCATACTGTGGTTTGTACCGTCCTCCGCTGAAACGCTCCCAGTATCCCGGCAGCGATCGCATCAGCGGCTTCTTCCGCAGACTCGATGCCCGCTTCTGCGCTGCTTCGATGTCTGCTTTCACTGCCTCCGCGCGCGGCTTGGCATCGTCAATTCCCGTGTCTTCGCCATATATCTCCCACAACGGCGGATGATCTTTGATTGCCCTATACAACAACGGTTGCGTGATAGTGGGATCATCGACCTCGCTGTGTCCGTGACGCCTGTATCCAATCAGGTCGACCACTACGTCGCTGCGAAACCGGTAGCGGAATTCGAGCGCGATCCGTGCCACACGAATGACTGCGTCCACATCTTCCGCATTGACGTGGAAAATCGGAATGCTCTGGCGCCGGGCCAGCTGCGCCGCAAAGCGCGAGGAGTGCAGCTCCTGCGCCACGGTCGTAAAACCGATCAGGTTATTCACGATCACGTGCAAGGTTCCGCCGACGCTGTATGCAGGAATGTCGGCAAGGTTCAGTGTCTCGGCAAACACGCCTTGTCCGGCGAATGCGCCGTCGCCGTGAACCAGGAGCGGCAAAAATTCTTCGTTACCGCCCTCGCCGGCACGGTCTTGTTTGGCGCGCGTGCGCCCGATGGTGACTGGATCCACTGCTTCCAGGTGACTCGGGTTCGACACCAAATGGATGTGTATCCTGGCGCCGCTCCGGGTTTCATATTCGCCGGTCGCGCCCATGTGATATTTCACATCGCCGCCGCCAAGCACGCTCCGCGGGTCAACATCTTCAAACCCCGCAAAAACCTCTTCCAGCGGTCGCCGCGCAATATGCGCAATGGCGTTCAGCCGGCCGCGATGGCTCATGCCCATCACCAGCTCAACCGCACCGTGCTGTCCGGCGCCATCGAGAATCTCATCTACCAGCGGAATGAGGGCCGTCACGCCTTCGAGCGAGAAGCGCTTGCTGCCGAGGTAACGCTGCTGCAGGACCAGTTCAAAGAATTCCGCCCGAGTCAGCAGATCGAGGGTGCGCTGCTGATCAACCGGCTGCTGCGGCCCCTCCAGTTTGGCCTGTATCCACCGGCGGCAGGCTGGATCGGCAATGTGCATAAACTCAGCGCCGATAGTGCCGCAATAAATCTGGCGTGCTTCTTTCGAGTACTCGCCGTCAAGTTGCAGGTCAGGGTGCGGAACGGGTTGCAAAAAACCGAGTGGGTCAAGATCGGCTTCGAGGAACCCCCACTGGCGGAAGGCGTCAAAAACGCGCTCGCGCTCACCATTCGGAGCTTCCATTAAGGCGGTATTGGCGGAATCAGTAGTTTTCGATCGTGGGCTGGCCATAAACGACCCTTATAGGATAAAGGATGCGCCGCCCAACGTGTTTGATTCCGAGGTAACTCTGGTGGGGAACCTTGGATTTCAAACGTAGGATTAGCAGGCTCCCACTATGAGCATGTCATCATCTTTTCGACTCAGCGGCGCGAATATGGGTTCTCGGCAGCCGGAATAGGCCAACCTAAAACAGCCCTCACAGCGGTATGTTCCCATGCTTCTTCGGCGGGTTCTTGTCCCGCTTGGTGCCGAGCATTTCTAGAGCGTCAATTAACTTCTTGCGGGTTTCCCGTGGGCGGATGACGGCGTCCACGAACCCACGCTCGGCGGCAACATAAGGATTGGCGAAGCGCTCGCGGAATTCTTCGATCTTTTCCTGGCGAATCTGCTCGCGGCCGGCCGTGCGCTCAGCTTCATTGCCTGATCCATTCGCCGCGCGTTCGAGCTCGCGCTTGTAAACGATGTCCACCGCTCCCTCGGGACCCATGACGGCAATTTCCGCCGTCGGCCAGGCGTAGTTCACGTCGGTGCGAATGTGCTTGGAGGCCATCACGCAATACGCCCCGCCATACGCCTTGCGCGTAATCAAGGTGAGTTTGGGAACGGTTGCCTCAGCGAAGGCAAACAGCAGCTTCGCACCATGACGAATGATGCCGCCGTATTCCTGCTGAGTGCCGGGCAGAAATCCGGGAACATCCTCAAACGTAATCAGCGGAATGTTGAAGCAGTCGCAGAAGCGGACGAAGCGTGCGCCCTTCACCGACGCATTGATGTCGAGCGTGCCCGCCAGTACCGCCGGTTGGTTGGCAACGATCCCCACCGAGCGTCCGTTCATGCGCGCGAATCCCACCACGATGTTCTTGGCGTAATGTTCGTGGACCTCGAAGAAGTAGCCGTCGTCCACGATCGCGCGGATCACATCCTTGATGTCATACGGCTGGTTGGATTGTGCCGGAACGATGCTGTCGAGGGCTGCGTCAGCGCGGTCAATCGGATCGGTACATGGCTTTCGCGGAGGGTCGTCGAGATTATTCGATGGAAGAAAACTGAGCAACTCGCGCACTAGAGACAAACATTCGGCGTCGTCATGCGCGAGAAAGTGCGCCACACCGGAAGTTTCGTTATGCGTGGCCGCACCGCCCAGCTGTTCTTTGGTGACGTCCTCGTGCATCACTGTTTTGATCACGTCCGGCCCGGTGATGAACATGTAAGAAGTTTTATCGACCATCACAACAAAATCGGTGATCGCAGGCGAATAAACCGCGCCGCCCGCGCAAGGTCCCATGATGGCAGAGAGTTGCGGCACCACGCCGCTGTAGAGGGTGTTGCGCAGGAAAATGTCGGCGTATCCGGCCAGCGACACCACGCCTTCCTGAATGCGCGCGCCGCCGGAATCGTTCAATCCAATCACCGGCGCGCCCACGCGGGCAGCCATTTCCATGATCTTCACGATCTTGGCCGCGTTGGTTTCCGAAAGCGTTCCGCCGAACACCGTGAAATCCTGCGCAAACACAAAAACCAGTCGGCCTTCGATGCGGCCATATCCCGTAATGAAGCCGTCGCCGTAGTACTTGCGCTCGGACAATCCAAAGTCGTTGGCGCGATGGGTAACGAAGCGGTCGGTTTCTTCGAAGGTGCCTTCGTCCAGAAGAAAGTCGATGCGCTCCCGCGCCGACA
>DASYAX010000111.1:0-7578 GCA_036501045.1 Bryobacteraceae bacterium | reverse complement strand
CACCCGCAAAGGCCGGCCCTCTAAATCCAGGCTCTGTGCAAGTTGAAGCAGGTGGGCGAGCGTCGTCCCCTTGAGAGAAATGCTGAAGAGCTGACGCAGCGCGGGAAGATCGGTCACCCGGCCGTAAAAGCTCGCCACCATTGCTAGACACGCCAGCCCGCACTCGGCAGCTTCGCTTTGCAAAATGAGCGGCATCTGCCGGCGGAAGCCGAAATAAAGCGCGCTGGAACTCATCGCGGTAGCTTTCCTTTCGCCGCGAGAATCGGTTCAAGCAGCCCATCGATCAAACTCCGGCGTTCGAGCAGGATATCGGCGTCGAGCTCCATGCCGGGCCATAGTGCGCGCGGCCGGCCGAAGACTGTCAGTGTTTGCGATGGCAGTTTGGCGATCATTTCGTACATGGGCTCTTCCGCGGTGAAGCCGGTACGCGCCGCGTAATCACCGGGGCTGAGGGCTACTTGCGAGATATCGCAAAGGTTTGCGATCTGCCGGCCCGCTTGCTCGGAAGGATAGGCGCGATAGCGCAAAAGCGCCGTTTTACCCGGCTTGATAAAACCGATCGCACTGCCGGGAGCGTACAAATGCGCCTCGAGCCGGGAGCCGCTCGGGACCAACGCGGCGAGCGTCGTGTTGGCTTCCACCCTCATACCGGCATGATCGAGAACCGCCGATAGCGTGCCGTCTGCGGGCGATCGAACCACAGCTTGACGGCTCGCTTCCTGTTCGTTTAACTGGCCGTCCAGTTCGTAGACCGCTCTTTCGAGCGGCGCATCCTGTACCTGCAACTGGAGCGGCAAACGCGCCAACTGGGAGTACAAATCCTCTCGTTCCTGTTGCAGTGCGATTTGCGAACGATGCAGCTCCTCGATAGTTCTTTGTTGCTCGAGAGGGATCTGTTCTTTCTCGCGGAGATCCAGCACGCTAATTAACTTTGCGGTCTCGAGCTGGCGGTATCTGCCGGTCGTTTCTTCGTCCAGCTTGAGTTGCGCTTCGGCGATAGAAATTTCCGACGTCAAGCCAGTCTGTTGCTTTTCAAGTTTCTCGATCCGGTCACGCAGATCCGCGGCTTGTTGCGCGCTCAGACTTTTGCTCGTCGCGCGCTCGTCCAGCAGGCTTTGCCGCCGGGCGAGAAATTGCCGGCGAATCTCCGTGCCGACTGAGCGAACCGCCGAGGTGCTTCGGTCTGAGCTAAGCAAGAAGAGGAAATCGCCCTTGTGTACGCGCTGCCCGTTTCGCGCCTGGCACTCCACTAATGTTCCGCTTTGAACTGGAAATATTTTTAGGATTCCGCGGTCGGGCAGCAGGATCCCTGTTACGTGCGCTTTGGACGTGTAGTGACCGAAGACGAGCAGACTTGCCGCCAAGATGAAAACCGCGAGCAGCAGCCAAAGCAGCACCGTAAGGGATACAGGACGCATCAAGACGATCTCCCCGTACAACTGTGCAACTCGTCTGGAAGAAGCCTCAGGCCGGAATAGCAGCGCGGGTTCCCCAGTTGTATGATGGCGCTCTTCGCGCGTCAGGACATCCATGACAGTGTGCGCGGCGAGTGTGAATTTACGCCGCTCCACTCGTCTAGTTACACACGGCGTGGCATCGTTACATGTTTTTTGGGCGCGCCCTACGGCCGTGCCCCGCTGAGATTCCTCCGGCGAGGCCTTATTGTGTCAACATAATAACTTCAATGAAACTGCTTGCGCGATTCAACCTGATCTTCATTAGTGTTTTTGCCGTCGGCACGCTCGTCGCGGTCTGGTTCGCCTATGTCTACTTGCGGAATGACGCTAAGGCCCACGTGCTCGAGCAAGCCAGGCTGATGATGGAAACCACGCTCGCCACGCGTTCCTACACCACGCATCAAATCAAGCCGCTCTTGGCAAAGCTACAGAGGCATGACACGGAGTTTTTGCCCCAAACCGTGCCCGCTTATTCCGCCACCCAGGTTTTCGACTATCTTCACAAACGCAACCCCGGTTACTACTACAAAGAAGCTACCTTGAATCCCACGAACTTAATCGATCGAGCTAGCGACTGGGAAGCCGATATCATCAACACCTTCCGCAACGACAGCCGCCGCCACGAACTCACGGGCGAGCGCAATACGCCCACCGGCGAAGAGCTGTTCTACGCGCGTCCGCTTCAGGTCAGTGATCCGGCTTGCTTCGAGTGTCACAGCACGCCCGCCCGCGCGCCGGCTTCCATGATTCGTCAATATGGATCATCGAATGGTTTCGGTTGGAAGCCGGGCGAGATCGTAGGGGCGCAGATCGTATCCATACCGGAATCGCTGCCGATCCAACTCGCCGATCGCGCCCTGAAAAGCCTGATCGCCTACTTGGTGATCGTCGCCTTGGTCGCGCTGCTGGTTCTCGATCTCGTTTTGGTGGTAACGGTGATTCGGCCGGTTTCCAAACTATCGCAAGTAGCCGATCAAATCAGTCAGGGAAACCTCGATGTAGCCGATATCCCCGTCAAAGGCCGAGACGAAATCTCCGTCCTCGCCGCCTCCTTTAACCGCATGCAGCGGAGTCTGGTAAAAGCCTTGCGCCTCATCGAAGGCGACAGCCCCGACTCGTGACTTGACCCCTCGGCGCAGACGATCGGAAAGCGGCGCGAGGGCTAGAATTTCCACCCCGCGCCGCGCTCTGTTATAGCCCTCCGCCGGCGCCGTTCGTCTGCCCGGACTGTTGGTGTGCAAACTGCTGCAACATCTGACTGCGGTTCTGCCGCAAGTCCTTTCTGGTGCGGGCTGTCGGATACGGCTTCCCGCCCATCAGGCCTTCCCAGAGTATGTGGTTATAGAGATTGAAATCAATGCGGTCTTCGGCGGTGAAGTCCATGCCTTTCGTCGCATCGGCCCAGTATGCAGAATCGCGTTTCGGCCTCACTGGCCTCAGTAACGCGAATAGGACCGGATCGATGGGAAGCTGCGTCGTGGCGAGAACCGAAGACGGCTGCGCAATGAAGGTCCAATCCGCCGAACTCGTCTCGAAAACGTTTGTCATCGGCGTTGCCACTGCCACATTCAGGTTGAAGGGCTTTGCTCCTAGAATGTCAACAATCGTCCGAATCATGTCAACGGTATTGTAGGGGGTCGAGATCACCTTACCTTGCTTAACGTAAGGTCCCGCCACGAAGGCGATGCTGCGATGCGCGTCCACGTGGTCGCCGCCGTTTTGTGCGTCGTCCTCGATCGAAAAGACCAGCGTATTCTTGCCGTACTTTTTGCTCTTGGTAATCGTTTGCACCAGCAGCCCGACCGAGTAGTCGTTATCGGCAACCTGAGTTTCCGGTGTATCGGTGCCGTCAAGCGAGCTGGAAAACGAGCCCATGTGGTCGCGGCCCATCCGGACCAGGATCAAATTGGGTAGCTCGCCATTCGCCTCGTACTGCGCAAATTCACGCGCCCATTCCTTTTCGCGATAGAACTCGGGATACGCGGTATCAAAACCGCGGAAATATCGGTCGGTGCGGCTCATCAGCGCTTCGTTTGTCGGATGCGCAACCACCGTGTGATCCGCAAACGGCGTCCGGTCTTCGGGCGCGCCGTCAATATCCACGAACATGCCGTAGTTGCGAACCGTCTTACCTGCCCGCAACGCGGCATCCCAGATGTGGCCTTTGTTGATCTTGCCGTTCGGACCGTCCGGCGCCGTGATGTCCACTGTGCCCGGAAGCACGTCAGGGTCGTTCACTTGGCTCGGGTTCTGTGCGAGCCGTTGCGCCAGGGTCGGCAAACCGACGTTCACGTTTCGGCTGTCTCCTTCCGAGTCGTACGTTAATCCACGGCCCGCATATTCGACCGAGGTTTGGTGCTCGACCACGTCCAGGTCCTCGGCATCTACCGTCCACGGCCATCCGTCCATACTCACTTCGCTGCGATCGAAGAAATTGTCCAGCGTCACAAAATTGTTCGCCAGGCTGTGCTCGTTGGGCGTAATGCTTTCGCCGAATTCGGTCAGGTCCGGATCGCCATTTCCTTGCGCAAGGTCGCCCAGAATCTGATCGTAGGTTTTGTTTTCCTTGATGATCAACACGACATGCTTGATCTTGCCCCGCAGGAAGTCGATTTTTGCTTGCTCGGCCGCCGTAAGCTGGCGGCTCCAATGATTGTTCGCTGCCACCGTCTCCGTTAGCGTCGCAAGCTGCCGGGCATTCGGCGTTGGGAAGCTTTGGAAGCCGGCATGGATGAGCTGCAGGTCATACTGATTCGATCCATTGCACTGAGCCGACGGCAGGGCGGGAACGACGCCGCCATAACAGTATCCGGGATTCGCGCCCGTGGGCGTCTTAAAGCTTGCTACATAGATGTAGCTGCCGTCCGCGGACAAGCCGACGGAATTCGGATACCAGCCCGTCGGAATCAGACCCTTCACCGTGCCGTTCGAAAGATCCACCACCGCCACATCGTTCATGTTGCCGTTCGTCGCATACAGCGTGTTGCCGTCCGGCGATACCGTCACGCTATTGGTGTTATGCCCCGTGAACTTTTCCCGGCCTGCGGGAATCAGACCAAGCGGCGCTCCTACCTTGATTTCTTCCGTATCGGCATACGTCACCGTGTCCACCACGCCTACGCTATCGGTCTGGTCCTCAGCCACATACAGCTTGCCCTGATCGGGGGAGAACGTCATCTTATTCGGTTGACCGGGCACCTTGATACGGTGCGTAAGCGTCGGCACACCCGAAATGTCCACTACATCCACTTCCCGGTCGCGAATGCTGGATACAAATGCGGTCGCATCGCCCTTGATCGCCACCCAGAACGGATACTCGCCGCCCGGCACGCCGCTTGCATTGGCCGGGTCGATTTTACCGGGCCGTAAGTCTTGTTCTACCGGCGCGCCCCAGCTCCCATCTGTATTCGTCAAGACGCTGAGGGAATCGTTGTAATAGTTCGCAACCACCAGCTTCTTGCCGTCTGCCGAGATCGCGATTCCGGCGGCGGCCGGCGAAACCCCATTGCCCACGCCCGCTGTGTGGCCCAGAGCGATCGGACTGCCGGCACGCTCCGCCCATACGCCCGCCGTGAGATCAAAGATGTGAATATTGTCGCTAACTCCTCCCGCCACATAAAAAGTGGCTCCGGACGGATCCATGGCCATGCCGTAATACGTGTTCGGTACCTGAAGAACCTGTTTCTTCAACGGGATCTTCGTCGAGATGTCGTATACAAAAACGTACTCGTTTGAATCGGCCGTAATGCGCCTGCCCGTTGTAGTGTCGTTTAGCCTGTTATAGCCGGAGGTAAGGATCAGCAAAGTCTTCTTATCGGGACTGATCACCGTGGTGGCGGCCTGACCTGCGTTGTACTGAGGGAAATCGGCCAATCCCGGATTCAGCAGCTCGTAGCGCGCGTTTCTCGGGGCCGTGGGCGTGATGGTTTGTCCGGTATTAGGCAGCGCCTGCGTCTCTTGGCCGAATAACCAGCCGGCTGGCGAGGCCGCGCCTAGCAGGATTGAGCAACAAATAAAAGTCCACTTCATGTTGGGTTAACTCCACACCGGGACAGAGTCTGGGTAGTGCATGTCCCGGACGGATAAAGAATCTCACCGAAATACTAAAAATTGATTACGGTCGAAATACGGATGAATTAAACCCGCGCTGTAATGTGTAAAGCGTTACTAATCGCTGTGCTTTCGGCTAAAAGGGCAGCCGAATCGCGCAGGGTCACTACTCGTATCTCAGCGCCACCAAAGGATCAACCCGGGTAGCTCGTTTGGCCGGAATCAAGCAAGCGAATATCCCGATGATTGCGATAATCACAATCACGCTGATCATCGTCAGCGGGTCGTGCGGCTTTACGCCCCACAACTGATTCGCAATCAGGCGATTCAAAAATAAGCTGGCTGTAAAACCGGCGGCTAGTCCGATTGCGACGAGGATCCCACCCATGCGAAGGACCATCAGAAACACATTGTGTTCAAGCGCCCCAAGCGCCATCCTTACACCGATTTCGTGCGTTTGTTGCGAGACCGTGTAAGCCAACACGCTGTAAGTGCCGATCGCAACGAGAATCAAACCGATCCCCGCGAAGATTGCGAGAATCGTGAGCGTGAACTGCGGGCCCGAATAAGAGAAGGATTTCAGATATCCCTTGAGTGTTCCCGTGAGCGTCAACGCCACGCCGCGGTCGACTGCCCATATTTCGCGCCGCACGGCATTTTGCAGCGCCAGCGGCTCGACAGCCGTTCGAACCAGAATGCCCCGCTCGTAGAAGCCGGTGATCGTGTAGGGCACGAGGACTTCCGGAGAAACCGGTTCCTGAATGCCCTGGTTCTTCGCATCGCTAATAACGCCCACAATCGTAAAGGAGGGATCCGCAACCGGATCGGGAATCTTGCCAAGGTCCTTGAGGGTGATCTGCCGTCCGATCGGATTGTCGGTTCCGAAAAACTTCTGCACGAGTGTGTGATTTACCACCGCAACATGCCGGCGATCCGACACTTCCTGCTCGCTGAACACGCGTCCGCGTAGCAATTTCAAACCGACCGTTGGGAAATAGCCTTCGCTGCAAAGTTGATAAATCGCGCGCCATTTTTCGACATGCGTTTTGCCGGGTATGTCCGCCTCGCTGCCGATCCCTCCATAGGGCGGAAGCGTGCTGGTCTCCGTCGCCGCAATCACTCCGGGCAGCGCCTTGAGGCGCGGCAAAAGCTGTCCATAAAAATGCTGCACCTGCGCGGCTGTCTTGTACCGATCCTTCGGAAGCGGCAGCCGGATCACCAGAATGTTGTCCGGATTGAGACCGAGATCCACCGTTTGCAAAGCCACCATCGTTCGCATCAGCAGCCCTGCCCCAGCCAGCAAAATCAGCGATAGCGCGATTTCGCTAATGACCAGCAGCTTGCGCAACCGGCCTTGGCGAAAGCCGCCGCTGATGCCTTTGCCCGAATTTTTTAGTGGCTCGGCAAGCTCCTTTCGCGCAGCATGGAGCGCCGGAACCAATCCCGCGAGGAACGTGGTGAGCGTCGCCACGCCCAGGCTGAACAACAGCACGCGCCAGTTCAGCGTGATGACCGCTTCCGACGGTATCGTGTCATCCGGAATCATCGCGACCAGCGCCTTCACACCGCCGTACGCAAGCAGGCAGCCCAGAATAAGGCCGCCACTGGTTAACAGCGCGCTCTCCACCAGCATTTGGCTCGCAATACGCCAGCGCGCCGCTCCCAAGGCCGAACGAATCGCGATTTCTTTTTCGCGCGAGGTCGCCCGCGCCAGCAGCATATTCGCCACGTTAGTGCAGCCAATGAACAGCAGCAAGCCCACCGCCGCCAGCAGCGTCATTAACGTATTGCGGAAGCGGCCCACCACCATATCCGTCAGGTTCTCGGCGTGTATGTTGAACTTCTCGGGATAACGGTCGGGGTAGATCTTGGCCAGACGCCGCGTCACGAGTTCGAAATCGTTTTCCACGTCGCGCATCGTGGCGCCGGGTTTGCGGCGTCCCTGCAGAAAGTAATACGTGCGGTCGGCATTCGGCTCGCCAGGATCGGGATCATGCGGATACCAGATGTCGCCGCCAAAGTAAGTGAAGCGCGGCGGCATAATGCCCACCAGCGTGCGCGCTTCATTATT
>DASYAX010000110.1:0-8720 GCA_036501045.1 Bryobacteraceae bacterium | reverse complement strand
TTAAGGAGAAAACTGGGCGTCGAATCGCAGGCGATGTAAATGTCCGGCCAGCCATCGTTATCGAAATCGGCGGCCACGGTGGTCATGCAGTAAGCGCCTTTGGCCTTAGCGACCCCGGATTTCTCGCTTACGTCGGTGAAGTTGCCGTCGCCGTTGTTGTGATAGAGGACCGCATTGCCCGGGGGCAATCCACGCGGGCCGCAATTCACCGGAATGCCTTTCCAATTGCAGAAGCTGCTCTCGCCGGGCTTCGGGATGTGAGCGAGATCGAGCTCGAGATAATTGGCGATGGCTAAATCCAGATGACCGTCGCGGTCATAGTCGATGAAAGTACAGCCGGAACCCCATTTTTTCCCGTCATGCAGCAATCCGGCTTTTTCGGTAACGTCGGTAAACGTGCCGTCGCCGTTGTTGCGATAGAGAACGTTCTGGCCCCAATAGGTGAGAAAGAGGTCTTCAAAACCGTCGTTATTGAAATCGCCGACGGCTACCGCCGAGGCCCAACCCGTTTTGACGAGGCCGGCTTTTTCGGTGACGTCGGTAAATGTGCCGTCGCGGTTATTGCGGTAGAGCCGGTTGGTGGTTCCGGCGGGCGCGCCTTCAAGGCGCGTGCCGCTGAGCAGAAAAACATCGAGCCAGCCATCGTTATCGTAGTCGATGAAGGCGCAGCCACAACCCACCGCCTCAAGGATGTAAGTGCGGTGGTCTGCGGGTCCGTAAATGAGCGGGGCGGTCAGCCCGGCTTTCGCCGCTACGTCGGTAAAACAGGCGTTAAACGGCAATCCGGAAAACTTGCCGCGTGGCTGGGGCTTGACGGAACGCGTGGAGACGCCCTGGCTGAGAGCGTCATGTTGACTCAAGGCGCCGATGACGGGAAGCCCCAGGAGGCCCATCATCGTCCGCCTGGTCACATTACTCTTCACGGCGATCCTTCACAACCAGAAGTTTACGCCTTGGCGCCCGCGGCAGCTTGAAACGTTTTGGAAATGAGCGCGCGCGCTTCGTCTTGAATGCGCCGCAAATGATCCTGGCCGAGAAAGCTCTCGGCGTAGATTTTATAAACGTCTTCGGTGCCGGAGGGACGCGCCGCGAACCAACCGTTTTTGGCCACGACCTTCAGGCCGCCGAGGGGCGCGCCATTTCCCGGCGCGGTAGTTAGCATCGCTTCGATTTTTTCGCCCGCCAGTTCGGTGGCGGCTACTTGCTCAGGCGAGAGCTTCTGCAGGATCGCTTTCTCGCTGGCCGAGGCGGGAGCGTCGATGCGCTCATAGACCGGAGCGCCATGCTTCGCGGTGAGATCGCGATAATGTTCACCGGGATCCTTGCCGGTTTTGGCGGTAATCTCGGCTGCCAGCAGACCGAGAATGAGACCGTCTTTATCGGTGCTCCAAGCCGAGCCGTCTTTGCGCAGAAAGGAAGCGCCAGCGCTTTCCTCGCCGCCGAACCCCAACGAGCCGTCGAGCAGTCCGTCGACGAACCACTTGAAGCCGACCGGTACCTCAAGCAGGCGGCGCTTGCGGTCGGCGGCTACGCTATCGATGATGCTGCTGCTGACCAAGGTCTTGCCAATGCCCGCATCGGCCTTCCAATGCGGCCGGTTTTGAAACAGATAATCGATGGCTACGGCGAGATAGTGGTTCGGATTCAGCAGCCCGGAGCCTGGAGTTACGACGCCGTGCCGATCATGATCGGTATCGCAGGCAAACGCCACATCGAAACGGTCTTTGAGCGCAATCAGACTCGCCATGGCGTAGGGCGACGAGCAGTCCATACGAATTTTGCCGTCCCAATCGACGGTCATAAAGCGGAAGGTCGGGTCGACCGTGGTGTTCACGACCTTCAGATCGAGGCTGTATTGTTCAGCGATGCGCGGCCAATAGGCGACGCCCGCGCCGCCGAGCGGATCCACTCCCAAAGCGAGCCCCGCGGAATCGAGCGCGTCCATATCGATCACGGAATCGAGCTGGTTTATGTAGTTCGAGACGTAATCGTGGCGATGGGTCGTATCGGCGTTCAGCGCCTTGCGATACGAGACGCGCTTCACGCCGCTTAAGCCGGCAGCGAGCAAGCCGTTGGCGTGATCTTCAATCCATTTGGTGGCGTTGGTATCGGCCGGACCGCCGCTGGGCGGATTGTATTTGAAGCCGCCATCGTCGGGCGGATTGTGCGAAGGCGTAATCACGATACCGTCGGCGAGTCCACCGCGAAGACTGCGGTTGTAGGTGAGAATGGCATGCGAAACGGCGGGCGTGGGGGTGTAGCCGTTGTCCTGATCGATCATCACCTCGACATCGTTGGCCGCTAGAACCTCGAGCGCGGTGATGAAGGCCGGCTCAGAAAGGGCGTGCGTATCCATGCCCAGAAACAGAGGGCCTGAGGTATTCTGTTCCGCCCGGTAGCGGCAAATTGCCTGCGTAATGGCGAGAATGTGATCCTCATTGAAGCTGCCGGAAGTGGACGAGCCCCGATGCCCGGAAGTCCCGAACGATACCTGCTGCGCCTTCACCGCGGGATCGGGCTTGACAACGTAGTAACTCGCGATCAAGCGAGGGATGTTGACAAGCAGCGAAGGATCGGCGGGCTTACCCGCGTTTTTATCGATTGCCATTCACTCTCCTTTACCGGCGGGGTAAAAACCAGCGGATGCGCCCACCCAATCCAGATCTTTATTGAAATCCACTCCCATCATCTTGCCCCGGCCGGTACGCAGGACGGTGGTGACGGGCTTCAATTCCCCGTCCCAGATATACATGATGCGGACTTCGATCTTCGTCATGCCGGCTGGAGTATCGATCGTGGGGACGAAATCCATCTTGCGCTGCAGAATGAATTCGTGGCGCTTGTCTTCCGGGATGGCCGCAATCTCTTCTTTGCTGGGGGATATCTTTACGCCTGATCCCGCAAATGAATAGAGCGGCTTGAGGACAAACTCGTCCAAGCTGCCGGGTAATTCGGGCAACTCGTCGAGAAACCACGTTTCCGGCACGCTCACATGACGGAACCATGGGAGGGAGAACTTACTCAATCGAAAAAACCAGTTGGGATGACCCGCCCATTCGACTTCCAGCTCATCGGTGAAGCTAAACTCCGTCTTTACGTCTTTTCGGAGCAGCTCGTCCACGATTACGCGATTGTAGATGCGCTTGACCGGCGCACCTTCGAAATAGAGCTTGCTGCCTTGCCGTTTGATGTCCCGGATGCAGGCGATTTTGATACCGAGCTGTTTTCGGGTCAATAGAAAGTCGGGGAGCGTCTTTTGCCGATACGGGTCAATTTCCAGAAGAATGACTTCTTCGGGTGCATGGCCGTTCAGGATGACGCGGCGGAGTAAGTCAAAGTAACTTTGCTCGGTTAGGCCGCCGAGAAAGGCGTTCAGGTTGCCGTCAAGGTCAAAGGCGTTCCGGTATTCGGCAGCCAGCGCCGCCTGAAGCGCATAAATCGATGGGAATCCCTGGATCTCAACCAGCCGGGGCTCCAGTTCTCCGCCGGCGTCGCGGATGAGGCCGAAATCAGCCTGCACAAACAGCGGATGCACGGATTCATTGGGGACGCGGAACTGCCGGGGAATAGCGGCCTCCGAGGCCGTTCGATAGAACTCATTAGCTCCGAGCTGGCCGTATAATTCCTGGCCGTAGCGGATCATTTTCTCGAGGAGGGGGCTGGGGAGGAAAACAGGGGTCTCACTGCAACGAAAACCGACGTGCGTACCCGCCGTTTCATCCAACCGCCGCAGGAATTCCGCATAACGCGCCGGATTCCAGCATCGATTGAATTGCTTACGTAACTCGGGTATCACTTAGACCAGAAATTTTCCGTTGTTCATGATATGGGTGTCGTCAGCCCAAATATCAAACTGTTTTCCTACCACGTCGATGTGGGTAGAGGATGTCCACGGCGCGCCGGTGTGCGCCCCGTAGGGATCTCCAAAGGCCATGTGCACGCCCGGAATCTTTTCGTCCTGCAAGATATTGCCGACCACGTTGGTGAGGGCAAGGTTTGTTCCGATAGCGAACTCTCCTACGCGATCGCTGTTCGTATCACGATGCGTGTACTCCCAGAATTCTTCCTGAAGCTGCTGGTTGCCCGAATGCGCCCCAGTCAAACGATTCTTTTCGATCTTCAGGGTAAGCGGCGTTTTACTCAGATCGCCGTACTTACTGCATAGATAGTCGCCGACCACGCCATCGACGACGAAAACACCATTTACTTCAAGCGGTGCGGTGAACGTTTCACCTCCCGGCAGATTTCCCCACTTATCCCGGCTAATGATGCCGCTCGTTTTGATCCATTTATAGTCCGGAGTCAATTCCGCACGAACATCCGTTCCGGCCGGTGTGGTGGCGCGAATGGTTTTCGCCCGGTTGACGATATTCATCACGCGCAGAGTCAGTTCGTCGACCTTTAAAAAATCCGCCCGCATGCCTTCCAGCATGATCTTTTTCTCGATGTTCACCATGTGGGCGTGGCGCATCTTGCGGCGGTTCACCACATCGCACATCTGCATGCGCGTCTTCAATTCGTTGGCCTCCGCGCGAACGGCGAAGATACTAACCTGGCTGGTTTCCAAGTCGTCGAGGATGACCTGCGGCATGTCGCTCATCGGCCGCTGTGTAATTTCTTCGAGAACAAAACTGCGATACGGACAGCCGCATTGGTTCAACTGGGCAGCCAGGCTGGCGGCAATCTCCCGGCAGGCGTCGTCGGTGATGAGCGTCACTTTTTCCGAGGGCCGGATTCGAAGACACACAAAGACGGCATTGTGCGCACCGGGGGCCAGTTCGGGATCGTAAGGCAGATCGCTCAGGAGAGTACTCATGGGGTAGCGCTCGCTCCTACGGTCTCCTGCCGAGAGAGCCCGGCTTCGGTCTCGTAGACTATGTAGTCTACTACTTTAGTCAAGTCTCCCGTCTCCTGGAAGATACGAAGCTGGCGATCGGCTCCGCTGCCCTGCTCGAGTATGCGGTGAATGTAATTAATTTCGTTTCTCGATCCCAACTCGTCTATGACGTCTTCCACAAAGTGAAGATACTCATAAATCAGGTCGCGGACCGGCACTTCCGTTTGCTTGCCGAAATCGATCAGCTTGCCATCGAGACCGTAGCGGGCGGCGCGCCACTTGTTCTCCATGATCAGGGCCCTGCGATACAAACGGAACCCTTGATTCGCGGCGTGGAGCTTATAAAGCTTGGCGATGGTGGCCTGGATGAGGGCGGTGATGGCGATGGTTTCGTCGGCGCGCATCGGCACATCGCAGATGCGGAACTCAAGAGTGGGGAAATGCGGGTGCGGCCGGATATCCCACCAGATTTTTTTGGCGTTGTCGATGCAGTTCGTCTTAACCAGCAGCTTGATGAAACTTTCGTACTCGCCCCAGCTTGGAAAGTAGTCGGGAATGTTGGTGCGCGGAAATTTGTCGAAGACCTTACAGCGATAGGACTTCAAACCGGTATCCATACCGAGCCAGAAGGGCGAGTTGGTGGATAGCGCCATGATGTGCGGCAGGAAGTAGCGGGCCGCGTTCATCAGGTGGATGCGGGTTTCAGCGTCTTCCACTCCGATGTGCACGTGAAGGCCGAAGATCAGGTTGGCGCGCGCGACCATCTTCAGATCCTGAACGATGGTGGCGTAACGCTGGTCCGGATAAATATCCTGCTTGCGCCAATCGGCGAAGGGGTGCGTTCCGGCGGAGGCCAGACGCAGACCGTTTTGCCGGGCGAGATTGACCATCTGCGCGCGAAAGGCTTTGAGCTCCTGAGCGGCCTCCTTCACGTTCGCGCAGATACCGGTGCCGATCTCGACCACGGATTGATGCATTTCGGCTTTTACCGCTTCTTTCAGCAGTATCTTGCCTTTCTCGATGATCTCGGAATCGATGTGCGAACGCAGATCACGCGTTTCCGGATCGATGGTCTGGTACTCTTCTTCGATGCCGATGTTGAAACTCGGTGTCATGAGATTCACCCGCCGGCGGTAGTCGCGAGCCGGTCACGGGCGGCGGCAAGGAATCGGCCCCAATGGAATTGCGTCTGCGGCTCTTCCTTACTTAACGCCTTGTCAATGGCCATTTGCGCCACATTATCGACGATCCAATCAAAATTCTCCTGTCCTACGGAATGTACGTCGGCATCGGGCGCCGGATTCAAAAAGTCGATGGCGTAAGGAATGCCGTTCTCGACGGCAAACTCAACGGTATTCAAGTCGTATCCCAAAGCGCGGCAGAGCGTAAGGGCGTCGGCGACTACGCGATCGTGCAGCGCTTGCGAACTGGGCGTATTGTCGCGTAGATAGCGCAGATGGTGAGGCTGCTTGGGATCGTACTTCATCACGCGCACCTTCTCCTGACCGACGACGTAGCAGCGGAAGTACTCATCGAACTCGACGGCCGATTGCAAGGTCATGCATAGAGAGCCGGTCTGATCGTAGGCGTTATAAAACTCTTCAGGCGAGCGCACTTTGAAAACATGCTTCCAACCGCCGCCGCTAAAGGGTTTCAGGAACGCCGGGAAACCGATGTATTCGAACACTTCCTCCCAGTTCAGCGGGAATTTGAGATTGCGCATGGATTGCACGGTGGTTCCGGGCGGGTGCGTTTTGTGCGGCAGGATGACGGTTTTGGGAACGGCCACGCCTAATTTGCTGGCGAGCGCGTAGTTGAAGAACTTGTCGTCGGCGCTCCACCAGAAGGGATTATTGATGACGATGGCGCCGGTCAGCGCGGCGTTCTTCAGGTAAGCGCGATAGAACTCGATATCGTGCGAGATGCGGTCAATAATTACGCGATAACCGCTGGGCTCCGCCATGCGGATGCCGCCGATGCGGATGTGCTCGGCCACCACGTCGGGAACATTTCTGCTGTTGATGCGCTCCACCAGCGCGGATGGAAAGCTGTTTTCCATTCCATAAATGATTCCGATTTTCGGCATCTTCCCTCCCTCCGAGGTCTGGATTACAGGTCAAAAGAATTTTACCGCCATGCGCTGCCAGAGAGGCCAATCGTGCCGTTCGCCGCCCGTCCACACGTCGAGCAAATGCGGGATGCCTTTTTTGCCGAGCATTTCGGCCATGCGGAAATTCTCGCCGAGGCAGATGTCGTGATCGCCGGCGGCCAGCACGAGCCGCATCTTCCGGTATCGATCGAGGAACCAGGGGTCGGTGAGGTTCGGAATGTAATCGACGGGATTATTCAGATAAAAATCGTTGTCGTAGTAGCCGTCCATGAAGGGCTTCAGATCGAACGAGCCGCTCATGGTGATGGCGGCGGAAGTAAGGTCGGGATGTTTGAGGGCGAAATTCAAGGCGTGATAAGCGCCGAAACTACAGCCGGAAGTGGTAATCTGCGGCGAGCCGCTCAAATTTTTCATCAGCGGCGCGACTTCGTAGAGGATGTAGCTTTCGTAGGCCAGGTGGCGCATGACGCGATCGTGCGGATGAATGCCGCGGTTATACCAGCTTTCGGCGTCGAGGCTATCTACGCAGAAGACCTGCAGGTGGCCGGCGTCGATTTTGGGCGCGAGGGCGCCGATCATGCCGTTGTTTTCGAATTCGAAGAAGCGGCCGCGGGACGTGGGAAAGACGAGGACGGGCAAGCCAGCGTGGCCGAAGGTAAGCAGTTCCATGTGGCGGTCGACCCGATGGCTGTACCAATTGTGATAATCGCGGCGCATAACGTCTCTCTATCTTAGGGGTGGCCGAGTTAGAACGGTGCGAGGTTCTCCTTTTTCGTGGCGAAGAAAGGGCCTTTCTAGGAAGCCGAATGGGTGGGGATCGACGATTGCGGCATGGCGGCGACGCGATTGTTCAGGTTGGTTATGATTTGGCCATCGAGACGGGCTTCGGCGAGTAAGACTACGAATTTATGGCATTCTTTTTTCATTTCGTGCTTCTCTTTTTTGCGGCTTTCCTCGGCTTCGCGGCGTTTCTGCGATTCGAAGCCAATTTCGGTCCTGCGCTTTTCGCTTCTTAGTTTTAGGAAGTCATTCAGGCAGCGATGGAAGGCGCGCTCGTGAGTGGTCTGGTAGCGCAGATAGAGGGCGAAGCGTTTTTCATCGAGCTCGGGCTCCTGGAAGAGATTTTCCTGCAATTGGATGGCGCGATCGCGCAGCCAGTTGTGCTGCGCCATGTGATGGATTAGCACCGATTCCGTTTCGGTGCGCGGTTGGTGGTCGCGGATAAGATCCGCGAGGCGGTGTTCGAAGAGTTCCTGACATTCCCAGGGCAGTACGGCGAAGGGCATGCCCGGTTCGTTGAGCGCACCCGAGAGGCCGTGGTTTGCGTGGTTGCGGGCGGAGATGGCTTTTCCGGCTTCGCTTCTTGGACCGGTGGAGCGCTGAGAATTTGCCTGGTTGGCGGCGATTTGCGCGGCGGTTGACATATAGAGGTGAGAATCCTTCCGTGGGCTTGGCCCGATCGAAGGGTAATCGGCGGGGGGCGCGGAGAGAGCGTTTGGGGCAGGTAAGTGATTGGCGGGGCAGGGTTGGGATTTATTTTCGTTGGGTGTCACCGGGCCGACGGGGTTGAGGTCTCAAGCGTTAAACCAATCAGTGGATGGCGCCCGCGCGGCCATTTGTTTGCGCCCGTCAGCATTTCTTGAGAATCTTTTGGCTTCCGGTCCACGATCGCGATGGAGGACTCTATGCAGTGACCCCATGCAGCGTGACCCCATGCAGCACAGCAAGGCCGGCGCTCTGTTCTTGTTTGCCGTAGCTCTTGTCGTGGCGAAA
>DASYAX010000109.1:0-4100 GCA_036501045.1 Bryobacteraceae bacterium | reverse complement strand
GCCAGCTGCGATCTTAGGCGTTCACGGCTTTCGGCATGTGCAGGTCAAACAGCGCCAAGACCTCGCCGGCCGGCCTGGCGCGGCTGAACAGGTAACCCTGCATTTCGGTGCAGCCGACCGCCTGCAACGTGTCCAATTGCTGCTGCGTTTCGACGCCCTCGGCGGTCGAGATCATGTTGAGGCACTTCGCCAGCCCGGCGACCGCGTGCACAATGGCGCGCGGCTCCGCGCCATTCGACAGATCCGCAATAAACGAGCGGTCGATCTTGATTTTGTCGAATGGGAAGCTGCGCAGGTAGCTGAGCGACGAATAGCCGGTGCCGAAATCGTCCATCGCGATCTGCACGCCAAGCTTACGCAGTTGATGCAGCATTCCCAATGTCGCGAAGGTATTCTGCATCAGCATCGTCTCGGTGATTTCGAGTTGCAGCCGCGCGGCCCGCATGCCGCTGTCGTCGAGCGCGCTCATGACGATTGCCACCAGATTTTTGCTCTTGAGCTGCGCCGGTGAGAGATTGACCGCGACCTTGACGCTCTCCGGCCAGTTCGCCGTTTCCTTGCATGCCTTGCGCAGCACCCATTCGCCGATCGAAACGATCAGCCCGGTTTCCTCGGCGATCGGAACGAAATCGGCCGGCGAGATCAGGCCTCTGCTCGGATGGTTCCAGCGCAACAGCGCTTCGAACGCACTGATCTCATTGGTTTGAAGATTAACAAGCGGCTGATAATACAGCTCGAATTCGCCGTTATTGAGCGCCTGGCGCAGATCCATTTCCAATCCGCGCCGTTCCTTCATGCGTTTGTCCATTTCGGCTTCGAAGAACCGGTACATGCCGCGTCCGTCGCCTTTGGCGCCGTACAGCGCCATGTCGGCGTTCTTAAGAAGCTGATCCGGCTCGACGCCGTCGATTGGCGCGATCGAAATGCCGATGCTGATATCGGTTATGATCTGGTGGCCGTCGACCTGATACGGCTTGATGATCGATTCGCGGATGCGCCGCGACAATGCCGCGGCGTCGCCTGGCTTCAGCATCTGCGTCATGATGATCGCAAATTCGTCGCCGCCGAGCCTCGCGATGGTGTCGGGCTCCCGGGTGCAGCCGCGCAGCCGGTCGGCGACCAGTTTTAAGAGTTCATCGCCGATCGGATGGCCGAGCGTATCATTGACGCTCTTGAAATGATCGAGATCGAGGCACAGCACCGCCAGGTTCTCGCCGCGCTTGACGCGCTTGAGCTCGTGGTCGAGCCGCTCGCGCAGCAGCATGCGATTGGGCAGGTCGGTCAGCGCGTCATGCCCGGCCATGTGAGCGATGCGCTCTTCGGCGCGGCGGCGATCGGTGACGTCTTCGTGGGTGGCGAGCCAGCCGCCGCCCGCAAGCGGCTTGTTGAGGATCGAAATGGCACGGCCGTCGCCAGCCGTGACGACGCTGTGGAAGGTGTTGCCCTCGGCGATCTTCGCCAGCAGCTCGGCAATGTACTCGTCGGGATTGCCCGAAAAGGTCCGTGCCTCCACCCGCTGCTTGAGCAGGTCGAGCAGCCAGCAGCCCGGTTTGGCCGCTTCGGCCGGCAACGCGTACATTTCGATGTAGCGGCGATTGCAGAATACCAGGCGGGCGTCGGCGTCGAACATGAGCACACCCTGCGTCATGTTTTCGAGCACGGTATGCAGGAGCCGCTGATCCTGCTGCGTCGGCCACGCCGGCGCGCGACCATGCGAGGCATGTGGAAACGGCAGAATACCGGCGTTCGCCGGTTGCGATTCTTTCAGCCCCATAGCAGCTCATCCTCAATATGTGATTTTACCTAGCCCGGAACTCATCCGTAGAGGCCATTCATTTTGAAGGGTTCAATGGGGTCGCTCCGCTTTTAATCAAAGCGCGCCGCGATCTGATTGTGCTTTCAAGTAATTAGAATGCAGTTCATTAGAATGCGCGGCGAAAACGCCGCTAACAGTTAGATCAAAAATTAGCCAGGCCTGCGAACCGGTATTAACAACAGGAAGATGCGATAGCGAGACAAGACAATTTTCAGCGCATCGGTAGCGCGTCGAAGCGCAATCGGCAGCCAAAATGCTCGCTATCCTGACCCGCAACGAAAGAGCGCTTCATGGTCGCAATTCGAGGGCCTCCGCGGCTTGACGGAAAACAGAGCGAATCGAGGCAGCGTGCCACTCCATCAATCCGGCAATTAGACTTGTCACTCTCGCGCTTTGCGGGCTGGCGCGTCAATCATGCTCAGCACCTCGCTAACCGTCGGTTCGGAAATGGTCTCGCCGATGAATTCAAGCGGGTTAGTGGATACAGATGCCCCTTGCTCTGAAACGTGGAGGTACAGCCTCCGGTTTTCTTTGGCGAGTGTAAGGACCTGCTTTCTAAATTCGGGCCATTGATCTTTTCTTATGGAAACGCAGCCATCCGTTTCGAGTTTGCTGTTGCCGGCGGCGTGCAGTTCAATCCCGTCCCGGTCGCGGTGCAATTTCGGATCGGGTATCGTTCCGTTCGCAACGCCGATTGCCCCGTGTCGGCTGCCCCAGGAGCCCACGGCATCCGGGGTTATGAGATAATTCCCATAGGGGATGGATTGACCGCGGCCGCCGGAGCCAAATTGATATTCCTTTCCTTCGACCTTTATTGTTCCGGTAATCTGTTTTGGTCGGACTTTGTTCATGATGTCGCGAATGAACGGGGTCACCATTATTTCAACTCGGCCGTCACGCTCATCTTCTTTCCCTTTGGAAGTGAGTTGCTCGACGGGTTCTTTTGGCTCGACGGAGGCATATTTGCGCAGCTTGCATAGATTCTTGACAGTAACGTCTTTGATCGAACGACGAGTCTCTTTGATTTGTTGTGACCGGGCGGCGTCTCGAATGAAGGGAATCTCTTTTGCTTCGGCTTGGCTGCCCAACTCGTCTCCAATTTCTTTAGAAGCCAATTGATAGGTAGGTTCTTTTGGCTCGGTGTCGGCATATTTGTGCAGCTTGCATGAGTGTTTGATGGTAACTTCCGTGATCAAATGACGAATTGTTTTGACCTGCGTCCGATGCAGGTTCGACGCAAGATGAATGCTCACTCTTTCGGCAAGTGTTGGAAGAGTCCGGACTTGGATATAGGCTGGAGAAAACTCGGGTTTTGCCTTACTTTGAGAAAGACTCCACAAAAGAATGCTTGCTGTGCCTATCGTGCCGAGAAAATTGACGTGACTTCCCAATCTCATGCTGTACGCCTCACTGTTGTGCGAAGAGAGGCGCTACTCTGCCTTGGCTCTTCCGATGTGTTTTTCAGTTGGGCCGACCGGAATATCGAATCAAATATTTCAAGCCGTTTGCCGCGTGTGCGTTATCGATGAAGGAACGTGCAATCGAAGACGTGGCGATATTTGTCCTCCGGCTGCGTCTGCTTCAGGCTTGCCGGGGTCGCAAAAATCTTCCGCGCTCGTGGTTCCCAATTCGCGTCTCGCCGCAAAGCGCCGAGACCGTGCCACTTGGTATGCTGAAATTTGACCAGATTGAGATGGTCACCGGCTGTTGGAACTCGCGTGGCAAGGCGGCACCTCTCGGCGCGGGCGCGATGTGCCCCCAACGCTTCATCAAAGGCCGCAAAACCGCGGCTTATTGGCAGATCGGGAACTGTTTCGGCTTAGGCATTGTTCCCATGCGTCTCTGAGAGGGCAGGGTCCACGCCAGGGCCAAGCACTCTTAAGCTTAATGGTGGAGTGCGTTGGCCTACCTAGTTCGGTGCGCCTCGATCATCAATCGGGTCGCGCTTGCGTGATGCGAGGAAAGCCATCGCCGATCCGGCAAGTCCTCCTCGCCCTTTCAATCTTCCTCGACCGTTCAAGTCTTCCTGGCCAGTTTATGTCGTGCCAGTCATCAGCTTCGCCACGGCGCGTACGTCTTTCATGAATTCGTGCACGACCGGACTGACAGTTCGTTTCTTCAAGGTCACCATTGCGACCGGCCACGGCTGCGCTGGCAAGTTTACAGGCAGCACCTTGAGGCCGAAGCGCGGCGCGTTAAAGCGCAGCACCGATCCTGAGAGCGCGGCCAAGAACCGGTCTGTCGCCAGCATGTTGATGCAGAAATGCACCGAATAGGCCCGTAC
>DASYAX010000108.1:0-2658 GCA_036501045.1 Bryobacteraceae bacterium | reverse complement strand
GCGGCTTCGTTCCATCCCAGATAGCGGAACATCATCACGCCCGAGAGCATGACCGAACCAGGGTTGATGACATCTTTGTCGGCATATTTCGGCGCTGTGCCATGGGTGGCTTCGAACACGGCGTAACCGTCACCGATGTTCGCGCCGGGCGCGATTCCCAATCCGCCGACCTGCGCGGCGCAGGCATCAGAAATGTAATCGCCGTTTAGGTTGGGCGTGGCGAGCACGGAATATTCATCGGCGCGGGTGACCACCTGCTGAAAGATAGAATCGGCTATGCGGTCGTTAATCATTAACTTCTTTTTCCATGCGCCATGGCCGTGAGTTCCGTAAATGCTGTTGAGCACGGTGCGCACTTCCTCGGCGACTGATTTCCCAAATTCCGGTGGCGCATATTCCAGGCCGGGCTCGACCAAGGCCGCGTTTTCTTCCGCGGAGAGATTCGGGGTTTTATCTTGGTTGTCGATGATCCAGCTTTCGCGCTCGGTTACGACTTTGTCGCGGAATTCTTCAGTCGCGAGCTCGTATCCCCATTTGCGGAAGGCGCCTTCGGTGAACTTCTGAATATTACCTTTGTGGACCAGGGTGACTGTTTTCAACCCATTTTCAAGCGCGTGCTGGATGGCCATGCGCACCAGGCGCTTGGTGGCGAAAATTGAAATGGGCTTGATGCCGATGCCGGAATCGGTGCGCACCTGTTTCTTGCCGCCCTTCAACATTTCTTTGTTGAGGAAGTCGATCAGTTTTGCGGCTTCAGGAGTTCCCTGCTCCCACTCGACGCCGGCGTAAACGTCTTCGGTATTCTCGCGAAAGATCACCACATTCATGCGCTCGGGATTTTTCACCGGCGAAGGCGTGCCTTTGTAATATTTCACCGGACGGATGCAGGCGTACAGATCAAGCACCTGGCGCAAGGTGACGTTCAATGACCGAATACCGCCGCCAACCGGAGTGGTGAGCGGGCCTTTGATGGCGACGCGAAATTCTCGGATGGCATCGATAGATTGTTGCGGCAGCCAGTCATTGAATTTGGCTTTAGCCTTTTCTCCGGCAAAGATTTCATACCAGACTACGCGGCGTTTTCCGTTGTATGCCTTTTGCACGGCGCCATCAAATACGCGCACTGACGCTTTCCAGATATCGCGGCCGGTGCCATCGCCTTCGATGAAGGGAATGATGGGATTATCGGGGACGCGAATTTTGCCGTTTTGGTAGGCGATGCGACCTCCGTCACGAGGTACGGGCACGCCGTTGTACGAATCTGCCATCAATTCCTCCGGTGAATGAGAACCGAGAATTATAAATGGTGGCGCGGAGAGGAGTGGGGTCGGACAAGTTCTGCGCTGGGCGCATTCCGTCATCTGCGCGATCGTGTACTGAACGGTGTCCAAGCCCGTGCAGGCCCTCCCCAGCGGCTAAAGCCGATCATCTAAGACGAGCTTACGGCGCGGCTGAAGCCGTGCCCTCGCAGTTTTGGTACTCCGCCACTGGGATGGCGACAGCTGAACGAAACCGTAAAAATTCCCTTCCGAGCCGGTGCCGTGCGCAGGCAGAGATGGGGTCCTTCGATTGCGTGTATTGATTCGCAAAGCGAATCAATACACTCCGCTCAGGATGACAGTGATTCGATAGGTTCGTATGGGACGAGCGTGGACGCCCGTCGCTACACGATCTCAACGGTTGCATGAGTATGCTTTCGGTCAGTTCACCACGCGGTCATAAATGCTACGAACTTCTGCAAAGGTGCGCAGTAGCTCTTGTTCCAGGCCGTCAGAAAATTCACGCCGCAGAATTTGAGAGGCGACCTTCTCGACCGCTTGCCGGGGATGTTCGGCGGACGGCAGCCAGCGTCCATTCCTGCCGGTGACCAACCGCAGGACGTGTTCGACGGTGCGGCACAGTTCGGCGGCGTGATCGAGCTGCGCGGCGTCACGTTTTTCTAAGGCGCCTTTCGCAGAGCATCGCCAGAGGCGGTCTCGCAAGCTCCCGGTTTTTGGGTGGATTTCGTTTTTCACCAGCAGGAAGCTGGATAGGAAATCAATATCGTAGAGTCCGCCGGCAGAGGTGCGGATACTTCGAGCTGGAGCCGTAGCGTCCTGCAGCTTGGTACGCATTTCGCGAACCGCTTGCGGAAAGCCGGGATCAATTGCAAATCTTTTGAACAGCGATTCTGAGATATGCGAGGCTTGCCGCCCCAACTCCGCGTTCCCGGCGATGAGGCGTAACTTTGTATAAGTCAGAGCCTCCCAGGGCTGGGCCTCGGCAGCGAAATAAGACTCCAGGTGTGCTGGCGTTACCGCCAATTCGCCCTCGGAGCCACGTGGACGCAAGCGGGCATCCACGGCAAAAGCCATGCCTTCCTGGGTATAGGCGGCGAGAGCCTGCATGATCTGTTCGGCTGATTTGGTCAGCGCCTCGCGATCGTGTGAGCCATCGCAAATGAACAACAAGTCGGCGTCGGAAAGAAGATCGAACTCTCGCGTGCCCAATCGTCCCAAGGCTAGAATTGCCAAGCCGGAAGGAGAGCCGGTTATCTGGAATGCGGCTGCAATCGCGTGCTCGGCGGCGGTGGTGGTTTCGGTCAGAGAAGAATAGACCGAGCGCCGTTCAGCGATGTCGCGTGCGCCAGCAGTAAAAATGAGATGTCGGAAATGGCGA
>DASYAX010000107.1:0-7787 GCA_036501045.1 Bryobacteraceae bacterium | reverse complement strand
AACCCGCAACAAAAGACGGCCATCGACGATTATTTCCGGCGCGAAGTTTATCCGGTGCTGACGCCACTGGCGGTGGATCAAGGGCGGCCGTTTCCCCACATTTCGAATTTAAGTCTGAACATCGGAGCGGCAGTCACAAATGGCGATGGGCAGGAACGCTTCGCGCGTATCAAGGTTCCAGGTACGCTGCCGCAGTTGCTGCCGGTTCCACCAGAGGCCGGGGAACTGGCATACGTCTGGCTAGAACAGGCCATTATTGCCAATCTCCGCATGCTCTTCCCGGATATGGAGATCGTGAAGGCCGATGTCTTTCACGTCACGCGCGATGCCGAGCTGGCGATTCAAGAGCTCGAGACGGAAGACCTGCTCGAGAGCATTCAGGAAGCGGTATGGCGGCGCAGATTCCGCGATGCGGTAAGGCTGCAGATCGAAGCGGCGATGCCGCAGAAACTCATCGATATTTTGACGAGCAATCTGGAGCTTGATCAGAACGACGTCTACCGTGTCGATGGCCCGGTGGATATCAGCCGAGTAAGGGCGCTCCTTGCGATAGACCGCCCCGCGCTCAACGACAAGCCTTTCATCCCTTCCACGCCAAAAGGCTTCACCGGCGCGCGCAGCGAGATATTTACGACCATTCAGGAAGGCGATGTGCTGCTTCACCATCCCTTCGAATCGTTCCAGCCCCTGGTGGACTTCTTGCGCGCCGCCGCCGAAGACCCCGGCGTGCTCGCCATCAAAATGACGCTGTACCGGGTGGGACGGAATTCCCCCATCGTTGAAACGCTGCTCGATGCCATTCAAAACGGCAAGCAGGTAGCAGTGCTGGTTGAATTGAAGGCGCGGTTCGATGAAGAGAGCAACATCGAGTGGGCGCAGAAGCTGGAGCGTGAAGGCGTCCACGTGGTGTACGGGCTGCCCGGCGTGAAGGTGCATTGCAAGATGGCGATGGTGGTGCGGCGCGAAGGCGATACCATCCGCCGCTATTTGCATCTCGGCACAGGCAATTACAATCCCAGCACCGCGCGTCTGTATACCGATCTCGGGTTATTCACCTGCAATGAAGAAATCGGCGCCGATGTTAGCGATTTGTTCAATCACCTGACCGGATACTCGGCGAAGAAGTCGTATCGTAAGCTGCTGGTGGCGCCGCACAGCATACGCAGCGGCCTGGAGCGCCTAATCCGTTTGGAGATGGAACGGCACCAGGAGCACGGCGACGGGCATCTGATCTTTAAGATGAACGCCCTCGAAGACGCCGGGATGATCCGGTTGCTTTACGAAGCGTCGCGGGTGGGTGTGGAGATCGATCTCATTGTGCGAGGCGTCTGCTCGCTGCGGCCGGGCGTGGCGGGCGTGAGCGAAACCATCCGGGTGCGGAGTATCATTGGCCGATTCCTCGAACACAGCCGCATTTTCTATTTCCGCAATGGCGGCGACGAGCGAGTGTACGTGGGCAGCGCGGACTTGATGCCGCGTAATTTGAACCGGCGGGTGGAAGTTCTGTTTCCGATCGAAAGCCAGCGCATCGTGCGGCGCATCCGGGACAAGATTCTAGAGAAGTATTTGCACGATGAGGCCTCGGCGCGCATCATGCAACCGGACGGCAGCTACCAGCGCGTGAAGGCGCACGCGGGCAAGAAAATGCTGGACGCCCAGGACTGGTTCTTGAAGCACGAGGCCTAAGAAAAAGGCCGGGAGAACGCATGGGAAAACTGATCGGCGGGTGGTGTCTGCTCATGCTTTCCCTGCCGCTTGGTTTCTTTTGGCTCAGGCCGCAGATGGCGCCAGGCGTCGAGATCAGCGTTTTTATCAAGCTGTTCGCGCTGCTCGGGATGGTCAGCGCCATTGGATTGCTGGTGACGCACGTGGTGTCGCGGCGATGGGCGGAACGAACGGAGCGTTTGCAAAGGTTTGTGGCCGCCCTTCCCGCGAGCGAGGCGCCGCTTCCCGAAGGCGGCCCGGACGAATTGCAAAGCTTGGCGCGCGCGATGCGGGCGATGGCGGGACGCGTGCGCCACCTGGTGGAACGGGCGAATCTCGAGCTCTCCCGGCGTGAAACCATTCTGGCCTGCATGGCGGAGGGTATTCTCGCGGTGGATAAAGATCTGAAGGTGAATTTCTGTAACGATGCGTTTGCCGAAGCCTTCAGCACCCGAACTCCCGTGATGGACGGAAAGTCGCTCTATGAAGTGGTTCGGGAGCCAGCGCTACGGGACATCCTGGAGCGAGTGGTCAAGAGCGGAACTCCCGAGAAAGACTTTTTCCGGTTGCCGAGCGCGGCCGGCCGTTGGTTTGAGGCGCGCGCCTTGCCGCTTGGCGAGGAAAGCAAGCGCGGCGCGGTGATCGCCTTGCATGATGTCACCGATATCGAACGCCAGGAGCAGGTCCGCAAAGATTTCGTGGCGGATGTCTCGCATGAACTACGGACGCCGCTGGCGGCTATCCGGGGCTACGCCGAAACGCTGCTCGACGGCGGTCTTGAAGATCAAGCCAACAATCGCAAGTTCGTCGAAATCATGCTAGCGCATGCCATCCGGCTGAACAACATCGCATCCGACCTGCTGGTGATTTCGGAGCTGGATTCAAATGCGCCTACGGCCGTGCCGCCGGACCGGGTACCGATGCTCGAAGTAATCGATTCGGCGTGCTACAGCGTGGAGAACAGCGCCGCGGCGCGCGGCATACGTCTCAATCGGGATAAATGCCAGGCGTGCAGCGTGATGGGCCATCGCTTCCGGTTGGAACAGGTCATGGTGAATCTCCTGGACAACGCGGTGAAGTTCAATCGCCCCGATGGCGAAGTCGTAGTCGAGTGCGGGCTGGTGGCGAATGGGCAGGTGCGGATTTCCGTCAGTGATACCGGCATTGGAATTCCGAGCGACGATCTCAAGCGCATCTTCGAGCGGTTTTACCGGGTGGATAAGGCGCGCGCGCGGCCGGCGGGCGGAACCGGCTTGGGGTTGCCGATTGTGAAAGAAGTGGTGGAGCGCATGGGGGGAACGGTGACAGTAGAGAGCCAGTTGGGCCGCGGCTCGCGGTTCACGATCCTGCTCAACGCGGCGTGAGAGACTACGAGATCAAAAGCCCTATGCGAATTGGTTACGTCTGGATTGCCCTTCTCGCCTCCACGCTGAGCGCGCAAACAACTTATGTTTTGAAAGCGGCGCGGCTGTTCGACGGCAAGAGCAACACGCTGGTGGAACCGGGCATGGTAGTTGTCTCGGGAAATAAGATTCAGTCGATCGGTGGGCGTGCGCCGGCGGATGCGATGGTCATTGATTTGGGCGATGCCACGCTGCTGCCGGGTTTCATCGATGCGCACACGCACCTGACGTTCGAATTCAATCCCGATTACAACGGCGCGCGGCTGCAAGCTCTCAGCCGCACGGTTGCGGAGAGCGCCATTCGGGCTACCGTTAATGCCCGCAAGACGCTGATGGGCGGATTCACGACGGTTCGCGATGTGGGCTCGGAGGATTTTTTGGATGTGGGATTGCGCAACTCGATTAACGCCGGCGTGGTTCCGGGTCCGCGCATGTTGGTGGCGGTGCACGCCCTAGGCGCGACCGGCGGCCATTGCGACGATGGCGCTGGAATCAAATTCGGCTTGCTGAACCACGAAATGGGACCGGAAGACGGCGTCATCAATTCGCCCGACCAGGCCCGCTTCGCGGTGCGCTTCAACATTAAATACGGCGCGGACGTTATCAAAACATGCGCCACGGGCGGAGTGCTTTCGCCCACCGACGATGTGGACGTGCCGCAATTGTCCCAAGCCGAACTGGATGTGCTGGTTGCCACCGCCCACGATCTGCGCCGCAAGACCGCCGCCCACGCGCATGGAGCGGAAGGAGCCAAGCGCGCGATTCGGGCCGGCATCGACTCGATCGAGCACGGCACTTTTCTGGATGACGAAGCTTTGCGCATGATGCGTGAGCGCGGCACCTACCTGGTGCCGACTCTTTCGGTGCGCAGCGGGCTTGCCGAATCGAAGTTTCCGCCGTTGGTGCGCGAGAAAGCGGATGTGGCGGTGAAGGCGCAAGACGGGATGGTGCGGCGCGCGCTACGAATGGGCGTCAAAATTGCGCTCGGGACGGACGCCGCTGTTTATCCGCACGGAAATAATGCGTTGGAGTTTGTTCTGATGGCGGCGGACGGCATGACGCCGGCGCAATCGCTAAGGGCGGGCACTTCGGTGGCCGCCGACCTGCTCGGCCTCGCCAATAAAATCGGAACGCTCGAAGCGGGGAAACTCGCTGACGTTGTCGCCGTTCCGGGGAACCCGCTCGACGATATCAAGGTCACGCAGAGCGTAATTTTTGTGATGAAAGAAGGCGTGGTCTATCGGAACGACCGCGCCGGTACGCAAAAACCGTAAATTGTCGCTCAGATTGCCTAACCGGCCCTAAATTCTTCCGTCTTACGTCGGATGACCGGAAACATCGGGGCAATATGACACGGAAATCGGAAGAAGCGCGCGCTACCTGGATCGCGCGATGGATGAACGATGCGGGGCAGGATCTGAAGCATACGTCTCGCGGGATGCGGCGCGAGGCCGGATTTACGACGTTTGTAATTCTCATCGTGGGCCTCGGCATCGGCGCCAGCGCGACGATATTCAGCGTGGTGAACGCGCTGCTGCTGCGTCCATTGCCGTTCCGCGATCCGGATCGGCTGGTCTGGATTGCGAACCAGGAGTGGAGTACCCAAGTGGGTATTTTTCTGGATTTGCGGGAGCGGAACCAATCATTTTCCGATATGGCCGGAATCGGTGACTATGGCGTCGGCGACAGCGCACTCACTGGTAGCGGCGAGCCGGAGCGCCTGACGAGCGTGCCCGTTACCCAGAATTTCTTCCCGCTGCTGGGTGTGCAACCGGCGATCGGAAGATCGTTCAGCGCCGAAGAGTGCCAGCGGCAATTCCGCACTCCACCGGCCGCGCTGTTGAGCCACGGCTTTTGGCAGAGGCGGTTTGCTTCGGACCCAGCAGTGGTAGGACGAAAGCTGACGCTGAATAACAAGCCGGTGATCGTGGTGGGCGTGCTGCCCGCGTCTTTTGATTTCGCGAGCGTCTTTGAGCCCGGCACTCCGGTGGATGTGTTCATTCCATGGCCGCTGACCGACGAAACGAACCGCTACGGAAATACGATGAAGGCGATCGGAAGGCTGAGGCCGAGCGCCACGGTGCAGCGCGCTCAGGCTGAGTTCACGCTGCTGGCAAAACAGATCGGGAACCAGCATCCGGAATGGAACGGGATGAAGCCGAGGCTGAGCACGCTGAGGAGACACGTCAGCGGGCGAGTGAGACCGGCCCTCATCGTGCTGGCCTGCGCGGTGGGAGTGGTGATGTTGATTGTGTGCGCCAATCTTTCGAATCTTCAATTGGCGCGGCTGGGGACGCGGCAAAAGGAATTGGCCATGCGAGCCGCGTTAGGCGCGGGGCGTCTCCGGTTGCTGCGGCAAATGCTTACCGAGAGCGTCGCGCTCTCCTGCTGTGGCGCGGCGCTTGGCCTGCTTGTCGCGGTGGCGGGCACGCGCGCGATCGCGCATCTGCATGCATTCGAGATTCCTCTGCTTGCCAGCGTACAGCTAGACGGCGCAGCGCTTGGTTTCACGCTACTGGCAGCGGTTCTTACCGGCGTCCTCTTCGGTTTGTTGCCGGCCCTACAAGTCCCGTCGTTCGCGGTCGCGGAGAAGCTGAAAGATGCCGGCCGCGGTTCGATTGGCGGCAGAAGGCGTGCGTGGGTCCGCAACGCGCTGGTGGTTTCCGAGATCGCATTTGCCTGTACGTTACTGGTTGGCGCGGGATTGCTGCTGCGGAGTTTTCTGCGCGTGCTGGATGTGAATCTGGGATTTCAACCGGAGCGGGCGGCTGCTCTCAGGGTCGACCCGAGTTTTCGGTTCAAGAATTTAGCGGAGCAGAACTCGTATTTCGATCAGATGCTGCGGCGCACCCGCGCGCTTCCTGGCATCCTGGCAGCCGGCCTTACCGACGTCCTGCCGCTGCGCGACGACCGGGCGTGGCAGGTCTCCGGCAAGGGACAGGTTTACCCGAAAGACCGACATCCGGAGTCCTTCATTCGGGTCGTTAGCGATGGATACTTCGAGTCAATCGGGATCCGTTTGCAAGCCGGACGATTATTCACGGAGACGGATCGCGCCTCGAGCGAACCGATTGTGATCGTCAACCAGACCCTTGCTCGCACCCTCTGGCCGGGGCAGGATGCGGTTGGACAGACGATGACCCAGGACGGAGGCCGGCGAGTCGTGGGCGTGGTTGACGATGTCCGGCATGAGGCTCTCGAGAAGCCGGGCGATTCCGAGATGTATCTGCCGATGCGGCAAACGACGGATTATTCGGCTGTGGAGCTAGTCGTGCGGACGGCGCTTCCTCCGGACCGGCTCGCGGCGGCGGTTAGAATGGCTCTCCGGCCGATCGATCCGAATCTGCCGGTGAACGAATTTAAGACGCTGCAGGCGCTGGTGGACAGGGCGGTGTCGCCGCGGCGTTTTTTGGTACTGCTGCTAACTGGATTTGCGGGCTTCGCCCTGTTACTCGCGTCGCTGGGGATTTACGCGGTGATTTCGTATTCGGTGAATCAGCGGGTGCAGGAGATTGGGATTCGCATGGCGCTAGGGGCCTCGGCAACTGCGCTCCAGAGCCGCATTCTGCTGCAAACGCTGGAATTAGCGGCCTTAGGGCTGGCGCTTGGAATGGCGGCGGCGTGCGCTCTGACGGGCACGCTCGGAAGCTTGTTGTTTGGCGTTACGCCGGGCGATCCGGTCACGTTTATCGGGATGGGAACGCTGCTGATTGTGGTGGCCGCCTTTGCGGGATATTTTCCCGCTCGTAGAGCTTCGCGAATCGATCCCATGGTGGCATTGCGAACCAGTTGAAGGGAAACGGGCGCATGTCCAGTTTCCGATTCACGCAATTGTAATACTCCCGTCATAACCTGTTTATGACACCTTATCGATACTGAGTTGGTGTTCACCTGAAGCCGGGCCGCGCGTGGGGGATGTTCGCGGGGCCTGCGGGTACGGAATCCAATTCGATAAGGAAAATACTTGAAAATGAGACTGCCAGAGTTTCTATCGCATGCTTGTGGGAAGAGCATTCGAAGTACGCTCGCCGGTATCGTCGCGTTGTCCGCAGCGGCCGTCATCGCGTCGCTGCCGTTGAGTGCGCAAGTCACCTTGACGGGCGCAGGCGCTACTTTCCCGGCCCCGATCTATCAAAAATGGTTTAACGATTATCAATCGATCGGCAACGTTCAAATCAACTATCAAGCAATCGGATCCGGCGGCGGAATCAAGGGCGTTACCGAGGGGACGGTCGATTTCGGGGCTAGCGACGCGTCGCTCAGTGACGCTCAGTTGAAGGCGTACCGGGAGAAAAATGGCCATGGTGTCTTGATGTTTCCGACCGTGCTGGGCGGGGCCGTGCCTAGCTACAATGTGCCGGGCGTGACGGCGGAGCTCAATTTTACGCCCGAAGCGCTCGCCGGAATCTATTTGGGAACGATAAAGAAGTGGAATGACCCGGCCATCGCCAAGGCGAACGGGGGTGTCAAGCTGCCGGATACGGACATCGTTGTGCTCCACCGTGCAGAAGCGAGCGGCACGACGTACTGTTGGACGGATTATCTTTCGAAAGTGAGCCCAACCTGGAAATCGAAGGTCGGCACCAATGCCTCCGTTGACTGGCCGGCGGGCCTCGGCGCCAAAGGCAACGATGGCGTTTCGGGTTTGCTGAAACAGCAAGAAGGCGCGATCGGGTACGT
>DASYAX010000106.1:0-10965 GCA_036501045.1 Bryobacteraceae bacterium | reverse complement strand
TGGGAGATTTGGTGCTGGATAATAACCTTGCATCTTAAGCGCCTGCGGGCTGATGAGGGAAGCCGGTATCATGCCGCCGGCGAATACCGATCGTCCCGTCCCGTCCGGATTGCCGGTGTTCGGGTTGAAAATCGCCGTATTGTAAGCGCCGAAATTTCCCGCCCGCTGATCGCTGGTAGGCACGGTGTACAACCCGTTGCCGCTCGATTTTTGGTTAACCGCCTCGAAGCTGCCGAAGTAAAAAAGCTTGTCCTTCTTGATTGGGCCGCCGATCGTTCCGCCGTAATTGTTGAAGATGGCAACCGGTTTTGAAGTGTCCGGCTGCAGGAAATAGTTGCGTGCGTTCAGATGCTGGTCGTTGTGGAATTCGAAGGCGCTGCCGTGTATTTGATTCGTGCCTGACTTCGTCACAACCGTGATGGACGACGCTCCGGCCAATCCCTGATCGGCATCCGCCGCGCTGGTCGTAACGTTCACTACGTCTACGGTCTCGGCCGGAACTACATAACCGGTATATTGCGGCAGCCAGACGTTGATACTCTCGGCACCATCGATGGTCGTCACGTTCGTCTGGCCGTTACCGCCGTTGATATGCGTGTTCAACGGAATACCTGGAGTGTCGGTTTGCGAATTATAGAAAGTGGAAGGCATGGCGCCCGGGGTCAAATCGATCAACGACTGGTAGTTGCGATAACCCGAACCGCTAATCGGCAGATCCACCACGGCCTTGGAAGTGATTTCAGTGTGCGTATCGGCCTTATCGGTCTGTAGCTCCACAGCTTCCCCTGACACGTTGACTTCTTGGCTCGCCGCGCCCACTTGCAGGTGAACGTCGACGCGATTGACCGTGTTCGGCGTAACCACCACGTTGCTCTGCTCGGTCTTGCTGAATCCATTCGCCGTGATCGTCACGGTGTAGGTGCCGGGCTGAATATTGACGAAGTTGTAGCGGCCGCCTTGATCGGTGGTGTCCTGGCGGATCTGGCCCGTGCCCACGTTCGTCGCGGTGACCGAGGCGCCCGGAACCACCGCGCCACTCGGATCGCTAATGGACCCTACCAGTGAGCCATACAACACCTGGCTCTGGAGCTGTGTCTGTAGCCCGCTAATGAAAAGTAAAAGAAAGACAGCGACGAAGAATTCGAAACGGAGAAATCTCCTATGTCGCGCAGTGAACCTCATACGCTGCACTCCTATCTGATTGTTATCGTCACTTCAAGACAGAATAACCCTCGAAGCTTTTACGGAGATCTTACAGTAGTTCGGAGCCGGATTCAATATCTTTCTGCGCATCGCCGTCAAGAAAGCTTTCTTTGGGCAGTTTCGTTTGGCAATACTTTCTTTGCTTTGGTTGTTTTTTGACAGTTAATGTTTTAGCACTATTACGCCTTTTCGACTTGTTCCTTTGTGCTATTCCATTTCAGGTATTGGCGTTTTCGCATCGACTCGACGGCCATATCGCAAACCGCAACCCCATAAAGGCCCAGGAAGCAGTCACAATTCAATGGTTCATTGGCGCGAATCGCCGCCTGCAGGTTACGGTGGTGCAGCGTTAAATCTTCCGCCCCCTTCTTCTCGTAAGTGACCGGCTGCATTTCCTTCTGGTAGTCTTCCTGCGGCTTGATGGTAAAACCCGTTTGCGTGAAATACAGCGTGGCTTTGTGGCCTCGGATCATATGATCGACCGGCGCATCGTTCGCCATGGAAGAAATCAGTTGCATGGTCAGGCCCTCCGGATAATCGGCCAACACATTGAACGTGTCCGGAATCTCCGCGATGCTTTCCTTGAATTCGAACTTCCCGCCGGTCGCCGCCACGTACTCGGGGAACGTCAACCCCAGGGCTTTGATCAGCCGCGTCGCCCGATGGATAAAAAGGTCCGTGGCGATGCCGCCCGAATAATCCCAATAACGCCGCCACCGGAAATAGCGTTCCGGATCCCAATCATGTTTCGGCGCCGGACCCAGCCACGCCTTCCAGTCCAGGTTCACGCCGGGCTTCGCGTCCGCGTCAATCGGATAATCGTCGCCCGCCCAAAAATCGCCCTGGTAATTTCGCGAGTAATCGATCTGCGCGAGCACGACCGTCCCCAGCTCTCCCGCTTTGATGTGTTGGTTCGCCACCGCGTACGATTCGTCCGACATCCCTTGCACGCCCACCTGCAGTTTGCGTCCGCTCGATTTCACTTTTTCGACGAGCTTCTTCCCCTGTTCGATGGTGTGCGTCATCGGCTTCTCCACGTAAACGTGCTTGCCGGCGTCCAGCGCGTCCATCGCCATCTGGAAATGCCAGTGCTCGGGAGTTGCAATCAGCACATAGTCGATATCTTTGTCATCCAGGATGCGGCGATAATCGGCCACCGGTTTCGCGCCCGTCAATTGGGCCGCTTTGTCCAGACGCTTCGTATAGATGTCGCAAACATTCACGATCTCGAAGTTATCGGTGTCGCGCATCTTAACCAGTTCTTCCATATGGCTGGTCGCCTGGCCGCCGGCGCCGATCACGCCAATGCGCAGCCGCTCGTTGGCCCCGGTCACCGCCGAATAGCCGCGCGCCGTCACTAAAGAGGCCGCGCCGATGGCTCCGACAAATTGTCTTCGCGAAAGAGAGGAGATCATGGTGCGATTGTAAGCCGAAGGCCATAATCGTAAAGATGGCATTCGAACACGAGTTGGCAGTCGCCAAGGAATTGGCCCAGGAGGCCGGAGCGTTGGCGCTCGATTACCAGCGCCGCGGCATCACGCCCGAAACCAAATCCGATCTATCGCCTGTGACCGCCGCCGATCGCGCCTGCGAGAAGCTCATCGTCGATCGCCTGGCCCGCGAATTTCCGGAAGACGGCGTACTCGGCGAGGAGGGCGCCAATCGCGAAAGTCGCAATGGCCGGAAGTGGATCGTCGATCCCATAGACGGTACGCGCGATTTCGTCCGCGGCATTCCCTTATGGGCCGTTCTCATCGGACTCGAGCAAGACGGCCAAGTGGTTGTGGGAACCGCCCACAGTCCCCGTCAGGGTCTCCTGCTTTCCGCTTCGAAAGGCCAAGGCACCTGGTCGAATGGCGAGCGCCTACACGTCTCGACCATCTCCGATCCCGCGCAGGCCGTGCTCGCCTTCAATGGCTTCAACAAAGCCGGTGTCGCCGGCATGGCTGCTCGTTTGTTGCCCTGGGTGCAGCGCTTTTGGGCCGTGCGCGGATTAGGTGGCTCCGTTGACGCCATGCTCCTCGCGCAGGGCCAAGCCGACGTGTGGGTCGAGCCCAGCGCGCAACCATGGGATCTCGCCGCGCTGAAAATTCTGGTCGAAGAAGCCGGCGGTCGTTTCGCCAGTTTCAGCGGCCAAAACATCATCTACGGCGGCAACGCCTACGCCTGTACTCCCGCGCTCGAATCCTACGTTCGGGATCTTATACTCGGAACGTGATCGTCTTCTTAAACATCTTCGTGCGCTTCGTTCACATCGGCTCCGTAATCCTGTTTCTTGGAGGCGTGGTCTACGCGCGCCAGGTCCTGGTGCCGGTCTTGAACGTTCTTCCGGACGCGTCGCGCATGCAAGCCGCCGCCGGCGCGCAATTGCGCTACCGCGCTACCTTGTTCACTCTACTCGCGCTGATCGTGCTTTCCGGCCTCTACAATTTCTTCACCTACTCCGGCCCCAAACATGGCCAGAGCTATCAAATCTGGTTTGGCGTCAAAATGCTGCTGGTCGCGCACATTCTCGCGAGCGCGATTCTTTGGGGCACCTCACCCTACGGCGACGTCGCCATCGCGGGCAAAGGAAAACGCCGCCTGATTAGTATTGCGATCTCGGGCTTTCTCGTAGTCTTGATCTCCGCCTATCTTCGTTCACTCACGCTGCGCGGCCTATGACGGGCTATGAAGCACTCCGCATGGACGTCGCTTGGCTCGACCTGTCCGCGCGCGGCATCCTTCGCCTCACGGGAGAAGACCGCGCCCGCCTGCTTCACGCGCTATCGACGACTCATATCCAGGACCTTTCGCCAGGCGCCGGCGTCTACGCATTTTTCCTGAATGAAAAAGGCCGCATTCTCGCCGATTCGTATATCTACAACCTGGGCGAAAGCTTTCTGCTCGATACCGAGCCGGAAACCGCTGCCACGTTGCGCGATCATCTGGACCGCTACATCATTGCCGACGACGTTACTGTAGAAGACCAAACCGGCCGCCGCCCGGTAATCGGCCTGGAAGGCCCGGCCAGCTTCGAACGCGCTGCGACTCTCGGTATTCCGGTACCCGGTCAACCTTTCGGCATTGAGCCGTATGGCGATGGCTTCGTTGCACGAGTCGCCGCTACCGGTCTCGCCGGTCTCCGCCTCTGGCTCTCCACCGCCGAAAAAGAAGCTCTCCTTGCGGATATCCCCGAGGCCATGCCGCAGGAAGCGCGCATTGTGCGTCTCGAAAATGGTCTCCCGCGCTATGGCGAAGACATCACCTCGCGTTTCCTCGTCCAGGAAACGCAGCTTTTACACGCGGTTCATTTCAACAAGGGCTGCTACCTCGGCCAGGAGATCGTCGAGCGCGTGCGCTCGCGCGGTCAAGTGCATCGTTTGCTGACACCCATCCAACTCGCTGGGGCCGCCGCGCCGGAACCTGGGACAAAACTGACGATTGACGGCAAAGCAGCCGAAATCACCTCCGCCGCGTATTCGCCCGCGCTCGGCAAAGTTGTCGCGCTGGCTTACGTCCGGACCGAGCGCTAAGGACAGCTATTTCGAATACGATGGCAGCATGCCCCGTTACACGCTTCTCTTCGTCCTCTGTTGTTTGGGGTCCGCCCAGACTGTCTCCTCACCCACCGGCAATTGGGTTTCGAATCTGAAGTATTTCGAAAATAACAACTATGAGCGGCTGCATCTGGAACTCAACGGAACCAAGCTGACCGGGAAACTCGGCGGCAATCCATTCGAGGGCATTTTTCAGAACGGGCGCATCGAAGGAACCGTAAAATCCGGTCCTCACGATACCACCAAGCTGACGGGCGTGCTGAAGGGTGACCGCATTGAAGGCGCCGCTACGTTTGTCGAGGACAAGGTCGATATGAAATGGGAGGCCTATCACGAGCGTCCCAAGAGCACCAGTTCGCCACAAACGCACGTCTTCGAACCTACGCAGTTTGAGCATTATTTTTCAGACGCGATCGCGCCCGTGCTGCATCTGAATCCCGGCGACACGGTGAAGACTTGGTCGGTTGACGCGGGGGGCACGGATCCGAAGGGTGTGCGGCGCACTTCGGGCGGCAATCCGCTGACCGGACCTTTCTATATCGAGGGCGCAATCCCCGGCGACACGCTGGTGGTGCATTTCAATCGAATCCGGCTGAACCGCGACACCGCTATTAGCAGCCCACTGATCGTGAATAGCGCGCTCAATCCCGGCTACGTGGAACAGCGGGAAAAGATCGAAGACTATGACGCCGATTGGAAACTCGACCGTGCCGCCGGCTTTGCCTCGCTCGAAAAACCAACAGCGGCGATGAAGAATTACCGGGTTCCGCTCGCGCCAATGCTTGGCTGCGTTGGCGTTGCTCCAGCCGGCGGCATGCGCTATCGCTCCGGCTTTTTGGGCGCCTTCGGGGGCAACATGGATTACAACCAGTTGCGTGAAGGCGTCACAGTATATCTGCCTGTGCATGCGCTGGGTGCGCTACTCTTCGTCGGCGATGGTCACGCCCTGCAAGGCGCTGGCGAGCTGACCGGCAATGCGCTCGAAACATCCATGGATATCGAGTTCACCGTGAATTACGTAGAAGGTGGCGCACCGCCGAATCCGCGAATGGAAAACAGCCAATATCTGATGGCCAGCGGCATCGCCGGCAGTCTCGATCAAGCGTTCCGGGAAGCGACGACGAACCTCGCTCGCTGGCTGCAAAAAACCTATAAATTGAATGCTGCCGAGGTATCTTCGGTCTTGGGCACCTCGATGGTGTACGAAATCGCCGAGGTCGTCGATCCCGAGGTTCACGTCGTCGCGAAAGTTCCGAAATCTGTTCTCGTGGCTCTTCACACCTCAGCCAATTGAGTGTTTGACCGCAAAAACCGTCTTGAGTCCACGCCGGCGAATCAGGACGAAGGGAATGCGCTCGGTCGGAATTTTCCCGGGAGCCACGCCGCTGAACACCGTCGTCCCCGGCTCACCTTTGACAGAAAGCGTCAGACTCGCGCCCTGCTTCGTCCAGGTGGCGGTCCAATCCGCGCCGGTCTCGCCCTGCCGGATCTCTTCCAGGTGCTGATAACCATTCTCCGATCCCAACGGCTCCGCGCGCGGCTGCAGATCGATGGAAACCTGTAGGGTGCCGTAGCTATGCAGCGCCCAATCGTAAACATGTTCGGCCTGCGATTCACAAGTAAACCGATCGGCGAGCGTAGCTCCCTCGAGCGTCAAATCGCGTCGAAACAGTACGCCGGGATAAACCTGCGCTTCCGCCTGTAAAGACGTTTTCCCACCTGCGTCGCTCCAGGCGAGGAACTGCCCGTCCGCTTTCGATTGCAGAGTCTGATCCACCGAAACGGTATTGTGGCCGATGGTGCTGCGATACCACTCGCGGTGCAGCGGCACGCCATAATTGATCGAGCCAGGATCGAAACCAAAAAGCTTGCCGTCCGCGTAAGTAATAATGTCCAGCATGTCGGGATGGCCGTGCCCTCCGCCATGTTTGCCGAAGCGCGCGGCCACCGAAAACGACCGCGAGCGAAGCATCGCGAAACCGGCCTCCCGCATGACCATACTATTCTTCGGAATGGGATCGCCGCCGGGCAGGGAATCGGCTCCATAGAGCAGCGCCTCCACGCTGTTTCGTGGCCCAAACCCGGCAACTTCGCCATACTCGGCGCGTTTCCAGCGCGCAAAGGCGAGCTCGTAAACGCGCGCCCAGGTAGATAGCGGTCCGCTTGGGTTATCGTTGAAATCCGGTAGCGTGGCGTCGGGCAGAGCAAGCGAAACAGGCGCGTCGAACATGGCGCGGTAATTTTCGTTTGCATATAGATTGATCCCATGCCGTCGCGTTGCTTCGGCTAGCGGCCAAAGCGCCTGCAGAGCATAGTGATGGTAGCCAAGCGAGCCTTCGCTCCACAAGCCGCCCGGCATCACGTGGTGCGCCATCAACGTATGAAATCCGCGAATCGGATTGTCGAGTGCAACCGAAATGAGGCGCTTGTCTCCAATGGCGAAACCAACGCAACCCACCGCGCTGTTTTTCCAGCATTGAATATTTGCCAGATTCTCGTAGCTCGGCCCGATGATCGTATCGGTAGCCGGCAGCAGCAACCCCGATCGGATCTTCTGCCGCTGGCTTTCGCTAAGCGTATCGTCAACCAGAGCGTAGCCCCACGTCGCCGGAATCAGCCAGGTGCTCTCATCGAGGGTTTGACTGGTGATTCTTGCCGCGCTGACCGTGTCTTTGCCATTGATATCGTGGCGCGGATAGCTGAGATAGCGTTCGGCATAGCCCGCCAGCAGAACTTGCGTTTTATCGGCGAACTCGCGGCGGCCGGTAAAACGAAAAGCCAAACCCATATCGCGCATCGCCTGGCTATTCTTCATGTGGACGCGCGTAATCACCACGCTGTCGTAGGGCTCGCCGGTATAAACGGTCCCGCATTTCGGACAACGATGACGCGTCGGGCTGTCGGTCACGAGCGGCGTGCCGTCTTTCTTGCAGCTATACCAATGTCCCCACTGCCCTCCGCGGCCGGGAATCGGGAGCGGGCTTGCCAGAGCCGTTTCCGCGCGCGCCAGCAACTGCTTCAGCGCTGCGCCGGCCCAATCGTAGCGCCGCGCCTTTTGCTCAGCCGCGTCGATTTCGGATTGAGAGATCAGTAAATATTCGGAACGTTTGCTTCCACGAAGCGGAAGACACAAGGAGCCAAGCGCTGCTAGCGCTGTACGTCTATTCATGTCGCTGCGTTTCGATGATACCCAACCGCTCCACCGCGACTCTGTATAGTGGCTTAGAGCCGTTATGAACACTCGCCGGGAAGCCCTTCGCATCCTCGCGCTCACCTCAGCCGCGCTTCCCAGCGTGGCCGCAGCCGGCGCGCAGGAAACCAAAGAGGTAGGAGACCAGCCGGGACACTTGCACACCGGACCAACCGTCCAGGTTGCCGCGCCCTCGAAGCCAACGTTTTTTCAGCCCGCCGAGTTCCAGGCGGTAGAAGCGCTGAGCGAACGCATCATCCCACGGTCGGAAACGCCTGGCGCCAAGGACGCTGGCGTCGCGCTGCTGATCGATAAAGCCATCGTCGCCGATCCTACCTTGATGCAGCCGTATCGCGCGGGTATCGCCGATCTGAACGCGCTCTCGATCGCCAGCTATGGACAAGATTTTGCCGCACTCACCGAGCCGCAGCAAATCGCCGTTCTGACACCGTTAAGTCTTGAGACCGATTCCTCGCTGGGCAAATTTTTCGCCATGGCGAAAGACATGACCATCGATGCATACTACAAGACCGAGGCCGGTTTGAAAACCGAACTGGGCTGGCATGGCAATACCTATCTCGCGAGTTTTCCCGGCTGCGATCATCCGGAGCACCAGAGTTAATCATGCGCATCCAGGCGAGCCCCGAAATACATGACGTCTTGCTCGTCGGCAGCGGCGCGGCCGGCGGCATGGCGGCGTGGAATCTCACCCGCCAGGGCGTGACGGTAACCATGCTCGATGCCGGCCGGAAATTCAGCCGCGCCGAATTCTGGACGCACGTCAAGCCGTGGGAATGGCAGCAGCGGCTGGACGCCGGCCAGAAGCCGCCGCAAATCGTTTTGGATCCTGTTGAACAGCCCTACATTACGCCGCTTGGGCAGAACTTTGCCCTCACCCGCGTTTGGGGCCGCGGCGGTAAGACGAATATCTGGGGTCGCGTCAGCCTCCGCTATTCCGATCTGGATTTCGCCGGACCCGAACGCGACGGTTGGGAAATTTCCTGGCCCATCCGCTATGAAGACATCGCGCCTTACTACGACCGCGTGGATCAGTTGATCGGCGTCTGTGGCGGCAACGACGATCAGGATTCGCTTCCTGGCAGCAAATACTTTCTGCCGCCGCCGCCTCTGCGCTGCGGCGAACAGCTCATGAAGCGCGCCGCTCACAATATCGGGATCGATATCGTTCCTATCCGCCGCGCCGTTTTGACCCGCGACTACAATGGCCACACCAAGTGTCACTATTGCGGAGCCTGCGGCGACGGCTGCGATGTGGGGGCTTTCTTTAATGCCTCCGACTACCTGATTGAGCCTGCCTTGAAGACCGGACGCCTGAATGTTTTGAACAACGCCGTAGTGGCGCGCATTCTGGTCGGTGACGATGGCCTCGCAAACGGCGTCCAATACTTCGACCGCTACACCCGCGAAGAGCACCGCGTTTACGGCAAAAGGGTGATCGTGGCCGCCTCGTGCGTCGATTCCACGCGCATTCTTTTGAATTCCACCTCGCCGCGCTTCCCGAACGGCATTGGTAACTCCTCTGACGTGATCGGACGCTATCTCTCCGAGCAGATCCGTTTCACCATTCGCGGCTTTGCGCCCGAATTGATCGGCGGCAAAGTGCAGAACGACGACGGCATCGGCGGCGCGCACATGTACATGCCGCGCTTCAATCATCGCGACGGCCGGAAACGGGATTATCTTCGCGGCTTCGGCTGCCAGTTCTGGTATACCGGCGCCCAGACCGATTTGTCTTACGCCAAAAGCATCCCCGGGTTCGGCCGCAGCTTCAAGAAGGCGGTGAAGGAGCGCTATCCGGCCGTCCTCGCGCTGCATCCTTTCGGCGAAACGCTACCCAAAGCCGAGAATCGCATCACGGTCAACGGCTCGCCGCTCGATCGCTACGGCGTGCCGATCGCCCGCATAGCCTACGCGACCGGCGAGAACGAGCGCCGCATGTCGAAAGACATGTACGATACCGTGCTTGAGATTCTTCACGCCGCGAAAGCTGAAATCGTGCCGTTCTCACCCGGCTATCTCGAGCCGAATGGCAGCGCCATCCATGAACATGGAACCTGCCGCATGGGTGTGGACCCAAAACGCTCCGCCCTGAACGGCTTCTGCCAGATGCACGACGTGAAAAATGTCTTCGTGGTGGATGGCTCCGCCTTCACTACCGCTTCAGAAAAAAATCCGACGCTCACCATTCTGGCTCTCTGCTGGCGCGCCACGGACCATATGGCGGGCGAAATGCAGCGCGGCAATATCTAAGGCCGGCGTCCATAAGCGACGAACGCCGCCAGCAGTCCGGTGACGATGGGCAGCGGCGCCATCGTGGCCTGCGGACCCAGTAGCGTCACCACCGTGGCTCCAATCATGATGATCACCAGGCAGGCTGCGGCGAGCGGCGTCAGCCACGGGCGAATTCGCAAAAGCCAAGGCAAGATGAGCCCGATAGCCCCCAACACTTCGCAAACGGCAACGAATCGTATGAATAGACCCGGGAGGTGCGTCTGCTGCACCAGGACGGCCAGCGGCGCCACTAGCTTGATGCCGCCGGTGAACAAAAAGAGGGCGGCAAGCAGCCCCTGAACAATCCATAGAACGATATTGAGCTTTCGTGAGCCTTGGCGGGTGGGTCCGATTGTCATCGTGCTAAGTGCATTATCCTATCGCTACTCTCTCTAACACGGAATCGACTCTTGGTTTGACCATATCCGATGCAAAGAGCGCTTCGATACAGACAAGCGGCTTGTTGTCGATGTTATCTGAGCCGAATTACCTGTTAAAAAATGAAGCACGGCACCATCGTGCCAAATGTCGCATGCAGAACTGGCAGGCGCGCAGCTTGAGGAAGGCGAATCGCATGCGCTCGGTACGTTAGTAGCATTGGCGTAGCCGTCGAGGTTGGTGCAGGTGTGACATCGTGCCCTGCGCGCAGCGACTCATTCGCGTGGCCTATAAGATTCTGCCCCTGGCCTTGCAGCCGTTCCCGATGTGGTGCTAGAGCGTCTGAATCTTTTCAATTCGCAA